>JALHHV010000097.1 GCA_022837365.1 Desulfovibrio sp.
GTGGAGGTCACCGGCCCGCTCAACGCGCCGCTGGTGCGGGCGGACATCACCGTGCCCGAGGGCGAACTGCGTCTGCTGCGCGGGCTGGGCGGCGGCGTCACCACCCTTGACGTCACTGAGGACGTGACCGAAAAGGCCGCCTCCCCGCCGTCCGCTTCCACCCCTGCCGCCGCCACGGCAGCCGCCCCGTCCACGCCCCCTCCCGGCCCGCAGCTGGACCTGCGCATCGTGGTGCCGCAACGGTTCTTCATCCGGGGGCGCGGGCTGGACAGCGAATGGAAGGGCGACCTGCGCGTTTCCGGCCCCGCCGCGTCCCCGGCGCTGGTGGGCGCGCTGTCTCCGGTGCGCGGCCGGTTCGACCTGCTGGCCAAACCGTTCAGCCTTTCGCGCGGCAGCATCGCCTTCACCGGCGAACGGCCGCCCAACCCGGCGCTGGACCTGGACCTGACCAACGAGGGCCCGGCCGTCACCGCCGTGGCCCATGTGGGCGGCACGGCCCGCCGCCCGGCCCTTTCCCTGTCCAGCACGCCCGCCCTGCCCCAGGACGAGGTGATGAGCTACGTGCTGTTCGGCAAGCCGCTGACCGAACTCAGCCGGTTCGAGGCGTTGCAGGCCGCCAACGCCCTGCGCACCCTGTCCGGCGCGGGCGGCGACTTCGACGTGCTGACCTCGGTGCGGCGCACCCTGGGGGTGGACGTGCTGCGGGTAGGCTCGTCGGACCCGGCCCGCCAACGCGCCGCCACGACCCCGCGCGACCCGTCCCTGTCCGGAACCGCCACATCCGGCAGCGCCGAGCAGGCCCACCCCACGCTGGAGGCGGGCAAGTACCTGCTGGACAACGTGTACGTGGGCGTGGAGCAGGGCGCGGAACCGGGCACCACCGGCGCGCGGGTGGAAGTGGAGCTGTTGCCCCGCCTGAACCTGGAAGGCCGCAGTTCACCCACGTCGAGCGAACTCGGCATCATGTGGAAAAAGGACTACTGACCCCGCACCCTTGCGCCCGCCCCGGCCCCATCCGTGCGCCCCGCTCCGGACCGTTGCGCCGCAATGCCCGCCGCGCCGGGGTTGCTTTCCCTCCGTCACGAATTATGCTAGGGCGTGAGGACGTTTTTCCGGTGCCAGCCCGCCGCGCTACGCCCCGTGCCAGAAGGCCGGGGCCTCTCTCTTGCCAGCGCGTCCGGCGGCCAGCCAACAGGAGTGAGAATGATCGGCATCTCCAAGCTTTACTGTGGTCAGGTCGAGCCCTCCGACGCCCTTCGCTACGGGCGCCATTCGGGCCAGCTTCCCTCCCACCTGCTCCAGTTCTCCAAGGACAAGAAACCGGTGGTGGTCTGGAACATGACCCGCCGTTGCAATCTGAAGTGCGTGCACTGTTACGCCCAGGCCATCGACCCCGACGGCAAGGACGAAATCTCCACCGAACAGGGCAAGGCCATCATCGACGATCTCGCCGCCTACGGCGCGCCGGTGATGCTCTTTTCCGGCGGCGAACCGCTGGTGCGCCAGGACCTGGTGGAACTGGCCAAGCACGCCACCTCGCGCGGCATGCGGGCGGTCATCTCCACCAACGGCACCCTGATCACCAAGCAGAAGGCCCGCGAACTGAAGGAAGTGGGCCTGTCCTACGTCGGCATTTCGCTGGACGGCGGTGAAGAGGTGCACGACAGGTTCCGCGCCGTGCCCGGCTCGTTCCGCCGCGCGCTGGAAGGCATCGAGAATTGCAAGGCCGAAGGGCTGAAGGTGGGCCTGCGCTTCACCATCAACAAGCGCAACCAGGGCGAGGTGCCCAAGCTGTTCCAGCTGCTGCGCGACCTTGAAGTGCCGCGCATCTGCTTCTACCACCTGGTGTACTCCGGCCGCGGCTCCGAACTGATCAAGGAAGACCTGGACCACGCCGAAACCCGCGCCATGGTCGACCTGCTCATGGACAAGACGCGCGAGCTGTTCGACGCCGGGCTGCACAAGGAAGTGCTGACCGTGGACAACCACGCCGACGGCCCCTACGTGTGGATGCGCATGCTGAAGGAAGACCCCAAGCGCGCCGCCGAGGTGTTCGAACTGCTCCAGTACAACGAGGGCAACAGCTCCGGGCGCGGCATCGGCTGCATCTCGTGGGACGGCAAGGTGCACCCCGACCAGTTCTGGCGCCAGCACGTGATGGGCAACGTCCTGGAACGCCCCTTCTCGCAGATCTGGGACGACCCGAACATCGAACTGCTGCACAAGCTGAAGGACAAGAAGCAGCACGTGGGCGGCCGCTGCGCCACCTGCCGCTTCCTGAACATCTGCGGCGGCAACTTCCGCGCCCGCGCCGAAGCCTACTACGGCGACGTCTGGGCCCAGGACCCCGCCTGCTACCTGACCGACGACGAAATCCGCGCGTAGGCACGCCCCGCGCCGGAACCATACCTGCCATGACGGCGCCCGGACGGCCCTGTGCCGTCCGGGCGCACGCCACGCCAAGCGTTTCAACCTGCCTACTCCAGGAGACGGCATGTCCGAATTCGGGGACTTCTTCCGGGGGCGCAGACTGCGCCGCACCGCTGCCCTGCGCGAGATCGTGCGCGAAACCGCGCTGCGCCCGGCCGACCTGATGATGGCCTACTTCGTGGTGGAAACCGACGATCCCGCCTTCCGCAAGGAAATCGGGGCGATGCCGGGCCAGTACCAGCTTTCGTTGCAGGAACTGGAAAAGCAGGTGGAAGCCGCCGTGGCCACGGGCCTGCGCAGCTGCATCCTGTTCGGCATCCCGAAAGAGAAGGACTATCGCGGCAGCGAGGCCTACAACAAGGACGGCGTCGTGCAGCAGGCCGTGCGCCTGCTGAAGAAGCGCTGGCCGAACCTGGTGGTGTGCACCGACGTGTGCCTGTGCGAATACACCGACCACGGCCACTGCGGCCTGGTGCGCCAGGGCGACACCTCGGGCGAGGTGCACAACGACCCCACCCTGTCGCTGCTGGCCAAGACCGCCGTGAGCCACGCCGAGGCCGGGGCCGACATGGTGGCCCCCTCGGACATGATGGACGGCCGGGTGCAGGCCATCCGCCGGGCGCTGGACCAGAACGGGTTCACCCACATTCCGGTCATGTCGTACGCGGTGAAGTACGCATCCAGCTTCTACGGCCCGTTCCGCGAGGCGGCGGAATCCACCCCCCGGTTCGGCGACCGCAAGACCTACCAGATGGACCCCGCCAACCGGGTGGAGGCCATGCGCGAGGCGGCGGCCGACATAGCCGAGGGCGCGGACATGCTCATCGTCAAGCCCGCCGGGCCGTACCTGGACATCATCCGCGACGTGCGCGACCGCTTCGACGTGCCCGTGGCCGCCTATCAGGTGAGCGGCGAATACGCCATGATCCGCGCGGCCGGGCTGAACGGCTGGATCAACGAGGACGCCGTGGTCATGGAATCGCTGCTGGGCATCAAGCGCGCCGGGGCCGGGCTGATCATCACCTACTTTACCGAAGACCTGCTGCGCAAAGGGCTGGTGAACTAGCATGAGCCATCCACAACACCCCGGCGACGAACGCAAGGCCGGACATCCTGGTGGACATCCGGCCAGCCCGCAGGGCGGACAGCCGGGAGGCCATCCCGGCGGCGGTCATCCTTCCGGCCATCCTTCCGGAGTAGGCGCGCCGCAGATGCCGCGCACCCTGCCCGACGGCACCCCCACCTGCAAGCTCATCGCGTGGGAGGTGACCCGCTCGTGCAACCTGGCCTGCAAGCACTGCCGGGCCGAAGCGCACGAGGAGCCCTACCCCGGCGAGTTCTCCACCGAAGAGGCCAAGGCCCTCATCGACACCTTTCCGCAGGTGGGCAACCCCATCATCATCTTCACCGGGGGCGACCCCATGATGCGGCCCGACGTGTACGAACTCATCGCGTACGCCACCGGCATCGGCCTGCGCTGCGTCATGTCGCCCAACGGCACCCTGATCACACCGGAAACGGCCAGCATGATGAAGGAATCAGGCGTGCAGCGCTGCTCCATCTCCATCGACGGGCCGGACGCCGCCAGCCACGACGCCTTCCGGGGCGTGCCCGGCGCGTTCGACGCCTCCCTGCGGGGCATCGAATACCTGAAGCAGGCGGGCATCGAGTTCCAGATCAACACCACCGTCACCCGCGACAACCTCGGCAGCTTCAAGGACATCTTCAGGCTGTGCGAGCGCATCGGCGCGGCGGCGTGGCACATCTTCCTGCTGGTGCCCACCGGGCGCGCGGCGGGCCTTGGCGACCAGGTCATCTCGGCCACGGAATACGAGGACGTGCTGAACTGGTTCTACGACTTCCGCAAGACCACCTCCATGCACCTTAAGGCCACCTGCGCGCCGCACTACTACCGCATCATGCGCCAGCGGGCCAAGGAAGAGGGCGTGGCGGTCACGCCCGACACCTTCGGCATGGACGCCCTGACGCGCGGCTGCCTCGGGGGCATCGGGTTCTGCTTCATCAGCCACGTGGGACAGGTGCAGCCGTGCGGCTACCTGGAACTGGACTGCGGCAACGTGCACGAGACGCCCTTCCCCGAAATCTGGCGCAACACGCACCATTTCAAGCAGTTCCGCGACCAAGACGCCTACACCGGCAAGTGCGGCCCGTGCGAATACCACAAAGTGTGCGGCGGCTGCCGCGCGCGCGCCTACAACATGAGCGGCGACCACATGGCCGAGGAACCGCTGTGCTCGTACACCCCCCGGCGCACCGGCGCGTGCCGCTGACGGAGGCATCATGACCGCATCCCACGCCGAAAGCTGCACTGCCCCAGACACTGGCACTGCCGCTCCCGCTGACACGCTCGACCAGATCGACAAGCGCATCCTGGACGTCATCCAGTCGGACTTTCCGCTGGAATCGCGCCCCTACGCCGTCATCGGCGAGAAATGCGCCATCACCGAGGCGGAAGCGCTGGCCCGCGTGCGCGCCATGCGCGAGCGCAGGCTTATCCGCCGCCTGGGGGCCAACTTCCAGTCGGCCAAGCTGGGCTTCCGCTCCACGCTGTGCGCGGCCAAGGTGCCCGCGGAGGTCATGGACACCTTCGTGGCCGAGGTGAACGGCCACGTGGGGGTCACCCACAACTACCTGCGCGACCACGAATACAACATCTGGTTCACCTGCATCGGCCCCTCGTGGGACAGCGTGTGCGCCACCCTGGCCGAGATCACCGAAAAGACCGGCATCCCCATCCTGAACCTGCCCGCGACGAAGCTGTACAAGATCAAGGTGGATTTCCAGATGGGCGAGTAGGGGGTATTTCTCAATGGTCCTTTCGCCCGTTGGCTGCGTCAACCGCCGCCTGCCATATCGGTCGAATACGATAAGAGTACGCGTTGCGGTCGCCATCCGTAAGGCTCGCAAGCTCGCCTACGGCTGCCGCACTCCCTCATGGCAGGCGACGTTTTCCTTGCCAACGAACGAAAATCCTCATTGAGAAACACCCCCTAAATGGCATTGGCCCCGGACCTGCATGACCAGTCCGGGGCCTTTTCATGCCGTACGGTTGCCCGGCTTGCCCGCCCGCCTCGCCTGCCCTATGGATGGGGCATGGGACGCAAGACGCACAGCAAGCACACCGGCAAGCGGGGCGCACAGCCACCTGCCGACGATCCCCGCCGGGAACGCGGCAAGCGGCGCGCATCCGGCGCGGCCCGCCAGGCTCCAGACGACCGCATGGCCCACGCCACCTGCACCGGGGTGCGCCACGCGCCGCCGCGCCTGTCCCTGACCATCCCGCCCGACCGCCTCGACGCCGCTACCTGGGACCAGATCGAAAGCGCGCTGGCCCTGCCCTGCATGGTGCATCTGGCCGTCATGCCCGACGCCCACGCGGGCTACGACCTGTGCATCGGCGGGGTGGCCCTGCTGGACGGGCACATCAGCCCCAGCTTCGTGGGCTACGACATCGGCTGCGGCATGTGCCACGTGAACACCGGCCTGCCCGCCGACGA
>JALHHV010000098.1 GCA_022837365.1 Desulfovibrio sp.
TGTACGCGGTGGGGCCGGGCGCGCACTACGACTATGCCTTTCCCGTCACCAACCGGGCGGGCACCTTCTGGTACCATCCGCATCCGCACGGGGACACGGCACGGCAGGCCTACCTGGGGCTGGCCTCGTTTTTCATCGTGCGCGACGACGAGGAACGCGCCTTCGCGCGCGAGCTGGACCTGACCCTTGGGGTCACCGACATTCCACTGGTGTTGCAGGACAAGCGCATCGGCCCGGATGGCGGGCTGGTCTACGCGCCCACGCAGGATGATCTGTTCATGGGCTATCTGGGCGACCGGGTGCTGGTCAACGGCGCGCACCTGCCCACATTGTCCGCGTCCACCCGCGTGTACCGGTTCCGGCTGCTCAACGGCAGCACGGCGCGCATTTTCAACCTGGCCTTCGTGCAGGGGGACGGCAGCGGGCCGGGCAGGGCCGGAACGCGCGTCCCCATGATGCTTGTGGCCAATGACGGCGGGTTCCTGCCCGCGCCGCACCGGGTGGACACGCTGTTCCTCGCTCCGGGCGAGCGGGCGGAAGTGCTGCTGGACCTGAGCGGCCGGGAGGCGGGCGACCAGGTGTGGCTGCGCAACCAGCCCTTCGACCCCATGCACAACGAGATGGACCACCCGGCAGGAGGGGACGGACACGGCGCGCACGCCGGGGCGGCGCGGGCAGGGGCTGGCGACGTTCAGGACATGGGGGGCGGACATGGAAGTTCCCATGCCCCCCAAATCCATGGCATGCCGCACGGCATGACCCAGGCCACCATGCCCATGTCCGCCAGTTCTGGCGGTTCCGGCGGCGGGCACGGCGCGCATGGCGGGGACGGCATGGCCGACGGCGGGCTTGCCGAAGGCAGGGACTACCCGATCCTGCGGGTTTCCGTGGACAGGGCCGAACGATACGAGCGCAAGATTCCGGAGCGGTTTGCCGCAGGCGCGGCATGGGCGGAGCCGGACGGCCCGCCCGCGTTCATCCGCCCCCTGCGCATGGAGGCGGACGGCAAGCGCTGGACCATCGCCGGTCAGACCTTCGCCATGGACGGCTTTCCCATCACCGTGCCCGACAGGCGGCGCGAGACGTGGGCCATGGAGAACGCAGCCCGCAGCATGCCCCACCCCATGCACCTGCATGGGTACTTCTTCCGGGTGCTCGAGCGGCGGGGCAGCCCCGCGCAGGTGCGCGCGCTGGCCGTGGACGGCGCGGGCAGGCTGCCCTCCGACCTCGGCCTCAAGGACACGGTGCTGGTGTGGCCCGGCGAGACGGTGCTGGCCGACGTGGACTTCGGCGCGCCCGCCTATCCCGGCGAACAGACATTCCTGTTCCACTGCCACAACCTGGAGCACGAGGATCAGGGGATGATGGTCAACGTGCGCGTACCCTAGGGATGCGTGGCGGCAGCGATACACGGGGGCGGCCACGGGCCGCCCCTGCTGCGTGCGGCGGGTTGCGGCGCGGCGGGGTTGTGTACCCTGCGACGGGACGATATTCCCTATAAAGCATAATGCTTTTAGATGTGCTGATATGTTCCGGGGGTAAACAGAAATACGGCCCGGCCGATCAGTTACGTATATCTCAATGCGCTTTCCCCCATGCATGGCGCAAAAAACACTAACCGGGAATACTCTATGAAACTGCAAACAAAACTTCTGGCCGGGTTCCTGTTTTCTGCTCTGATAACCTTGGGGGTGGGGCTTTTTGCCGTTTCACGGCTGCACGACATGAGCGCTGCGGATGAGATCATGGCAAACCGCGTCGCGGCGCCGTTGAGCGAACTGATCGATGTCGTGTCGTATGTTCAACGCATCAGGCTCAATGTACTGGATTACGTCACCACGGAAAATGAGGCCGTCAAACAACGCACGCGCGAGGTTCTTCCCCAGTGGCGAGCCCTGGTAGACAAAGGTTCCAAAGAGGTGGACGCGACCCTGATCACCGACAAGGCGCGCAAGACCATGGCCGAATTCAAATCCGCCATGCAGGATTTCAGGAGAATGGTCGATGAGGTCATGGCCCTGGAGGACGCCGGCAAAGGCCGGGAAGCCTATGAACTCCTGACCGGCAGGGGCAGGGAAATAGCCGAAGGCTTCCAGCAAGCCGTCGACGCCCTTGTGGAATCCAAGCGCGAGCAGGGGGCTTTGCTGGCCAAGCAGAACGCCGAGCTGTCCGATTCCGCCAGCAGGCTTCTCTACGTGGTTCTGGGCTTCAGCGTTCTGCTGTCCGTCGCCACCGGCATCCTGCTGGCCCGCAACGTAACGCGCCAGCTTGGCGAAGATCCCGGGTATCTGGCCGAGGTCGCGAACGAAGTGGCCCAGGGCAACCTTGACGTGAAATTCCGGGCGCAAGCGCGGGTCGGCGGCGTATACGAGGTCATGCAGAAGATGGTGGCCACCATGAAGGAAAAAATAGCCGAAGCCGAGGAAAAAAGCGCCGAAGCCGCGCGGCAGGCCGAGCAGGCCCGACGGGCCACGGAGGAGGCCAATGCCGCCAAGGCGGCCGCCGAGCGCGCCAAGGCCGAAGGCATGTTGCAGGCCGCGCAGCAGCTTGAAGGGGTCGTGGACATCCTGACCTCCGCCTCCGAAGAGCTTTCGGTCCAGATCGAGCAGTCCAGCCGCGGCTCGGACGAGCAGTCGCAACGGGTCAATGAAACGGCCACCGCCATGGAAGAAATGAACGCCACCGTGCGCGAGGTTGCCAGCAATGCCGGGCATGCCTCTGAGATGTCCGATCAGGCCCGCATGCAGGCGCAGGAAGGCGCGGCCGTTGTTTCCAGGGTGGTGGCGGGAATCAACGAAGTCTCCCGCCAGAGCCTTGACCTCAAGCAGGATATGGACACCCTGAGCAGCCAGGCCGAGGGCATCGGCCAGATCATGAGCGTCATTTCCGACATTGCCGACCAGACCAACCTGCTGGCCCTCAATGCCGCCATCGAGGCCGCCCGCGCGGGCGAGGCCGGACGAGGCTTTGCCGTTGTGGCGGATGAAGTTCGCAAGCTGGCCGAAAAGACCATGACAGCCACCTCTGAAGTGGGCCAGGTCATCAGCGGCATTCAGGAAGGAACCCGCAAGAGCGTGGCCGGGGTCGACCGTTCCATCGGAACCATTCAGGAAGCCACCGGCCTTGCCAGCCAGGCTGGCGAAACCCTGCACAGCATCGTCGGGCTGGTGGATTCGACCAACGACCAGGTGCGCTCCATCGCCACAGCCAGCGAAGAACAGTCCGCCGCCAGCGACGAAATCAACCGCTCCGTGGAACAGGTAGCCATCATTTCCAGCAAGACGGCAACGGCCATGATGGAGGCGAGCCAGGCTACGCAGGAACTGGCGCGTCAGTCGCAGGTGCTGCTGGGCCTCATCAACGACATGAAGGCCGAAGGCAGCAGGGCCTAGCGTGGCGACCTGCCCCGGCGGGGTAAGGCACAGGCACGCCCATGTCGGCGGCTCGACAGCCTGACAGGCAACGGCAGCATACCAAACTGCCCGCCCTCTCCGGACGAGGGGCGGGCAGTTTGCCTGGATGCGCAGGCCGGGCCGCCGCACCACGAAACGGCAACCGAAGAAGCCCGCCGTTCCCATGCAGGGAACGGCGGGCCTCGTGCGTGCGTATGGTGAACGCGCGGCGCGTTGCGCTACTTGTTCATCACGTTGAGGAATTCGCGGTTGCTCTTGGTGGCGCGCATCTTGTCCAGCAGGAATTCCATGCTGTCGATGGGCGACATGGGCGCCAGGATCTTGCGCAGGATCCACACGCGGTTGAGCACCTCGTCCGACAGCAGCAGGTCTTCCTTGCGGGTGCCGGTGCGGTTGATGTCGATGGCCGGGAACACGCGCTTTTCGGCAAGGTGGCGTTCCAGGTAGATTTCCATGTTGCCGGTGCCCTTGAACTCTTCGAAGATCACTTCGTCCATGCGCGAGCCGGTGTCGATGAGGGCGGTGGCGATGATGGTCAGGCTGCCGCCTTCCTCGATGTTGCGGGCCGCGCCGAAGAAGCGCTTGGGGCGTTGCAGGGCGTTGGCGTCGAGACCGCCGGACAGCACGCGGCCGGACGAGGGAGTGACGGCGTTGTAGGCGCGGCCCAGGCGGGTGATGGAGTCGAGCAGGATGACCACGTCGCGCTTGCGTTCCACCAGGCGCTTGGCCTTTTCCAGCACCATCTCGCAGACCTGCACGTGGCGCTGCGGCGGCTCGTCGAAGGTGGAGCTGACCACTTCGGCGTTCTTCACCGTGCGTTCCATGTCGGTGACTTCCTCGGGCCGCTCGTCGATGAGCAGCACGATGAGATAGGCATCCGGGTGGTTGGCGTTGATGGAGTTGGCGATGGTCTGGAGCAGGATGGTCTTGCCGGTGCGGGGGGGCGCCACGATCAGGCCGCGCTGGCCGCGGCCCACGGGGGCCATCATGTCGATGACGCGGCTGGAGTAGTTCTTGTCCCCGTTCTCCATGATGAACTGGCGGTCGGGGTAGATGGGCGTCAGGTTGTCGAACAGTACGAGATTCTTGGCGTTTTCCGGCGGCTCGAAGCCGATCTCGGTCACCTTCAGCAGGGCGAAGTAGCGTTCGCCTTCCTTGGGCGGGCGGATCTGGCCGGAAACGACGTCGCCCTTGCGCAGGTTGAAGCGGCGGATCTGCGAGGGGGAGACGTAGATGTCGTCGGGGCCGGGCATGTAGCTGCACAGCGGCGAACGCAGAAAGCCGAAACCGTCGGGCAGTATCTCCAGCACGCCGTCGCCGTAGATGGCGCCGTTCTGAGAAGCGCAGGCCTGCAACAGGGCGAAGATCAGCTCCTGCTTGCGCATGCCGCTGGCGCCTTCGACGTTGTATTGCTCGGCAAGCTCCATGAGCTCGCTCATGCTCTTGATCTTGAGTTCCGAAAGATTCATGGCCGTCTCGGAACCCTGGACGTTCTTCTTTTTCCTCATAGGCGTGGTGGGGACTGCTTTTGGAAGGGTGTGGGGGGTGTATGGAAGGATGAAACCACAGTCGTCCACACGGCAGGAAAGACCGCGCAAAGGCGAGCCGTCCGCAAGTGGGAACTGTTGTCGGAGTGACGGTATGAAGGAAAATCGTTGAGGTGGACGGGCGGGAACACTGTACCGGGTCCGGTGCCGGGCTTTCGTGGCCCGGAATGGAGGGGAGGGGACCCGCAAGAGAGGTGTTGCAACGTTCGGTTGCTTCCACCCGCCGTACAAGGGGCTACCTAGCCCATTCGACACGGGATGGCAAGTGGTCTATTCGTTTTTTTCCCTGGCCTGCAAGACATCCTGGAACATCTCTTCGATTTCGCCGCGCACGTTGTCCTGGGGGCGGTCCAGCACGCAGGCCAGTTCCAGGGTGATCAGCCCCATGGCCTGTTCCAGCAGGCGGCGTTCGCCGAACGAGAGTTCCTTGTCGCGGCCGATAAGCAAGAGTTCGCGCAGCACGTAGGCAACATCCGCCAGGTCGCCGCTCTTCAGCTTTTCCGAGTATTCACGGTAGCGGCGGTTCCAGTTCTGGCCGGTGTAGCCGGTGAAGCCGGTGCGGTCGCGCAGGGATTCGAGTATCTCGGCTCCGCGTTCCGGGGCGCACAGTGGGCGCAGCCCCACGTTGGCGGCATTGCGCACGGGCACCATGAGGGTCACGTTGTTGCCCAGGATGCGGACGATATAGAAGTCCGTGGCAACGCCGCCAACCACTTGCGACTCGACGCGTTCGACTTTGCCGACGCCTTGAGCCGGGTAGACGACGAGTTGATCCTGGGCAAACACTCGGAACTCCATGCGGTGGAAACAAGGTTGAATTCGGCAGGAAAAAACAGCTTATCCCAATCCGCAGCAAGAGTCCATCCCGCCAGCGTTCGGCAGTGCTGTCCGTGGCAAGGACGCTGGCAAGGACGTTGCGATGCGGAAAGGCATCCGGCGTGGTGCGCGGCGGGGGC
>JALHHV010000559.1 GCA_022837365.1 Desulfovibrio sp.
ATATTAAAGCTATTTTGCTGCTTTATTTTATAAAAACTATTTTGATAATTAATTAGCAACCAGACATTCCCAAACCACTTATTAAATGGCCCACCTTTTGTATATTTTGACCAATGGGAATTATTTTCTTTTAAATTAATTTCCCACCAAAATCTTAAAGTTTCTTCGTTGTTGCCAGTTTTAATGCCACTAACAATTTTAGCTTTATTTTTTAATGCATTTCCCTTAAATTTCTCCCTAAACCCATCGCTTATCCAATAGATAAAAGGCCAGCCTTCAATGATTTTGAGTTTTTCCTGTGGGAGTGAATAAAGTCTTGGATTGGGTCGATTGTTTATTGCATCCTCGTAAGCTTGCTTTAATGAGGCTTGTTTGGCCTTTTCTTGTTGGTTAGCTGTGATGTTAAAGTAGATACCCGGTGTTTCTTTCTTCTTTTTGCTTAGCACATACCAAGTGGCATCCAATAAAATACCCGGCCCAAAAAGATTCACTCTATCCAAGCCATAATCAACCATTATGTCAATGTGCGTATTTTCAATAAGGTATTTACGCACATCTTCAAACGTTTTAATGAACCGTTTGATAAATGCAGCATATAAATTGGTGTTGAATTTATATGGCTGTTTGTAATTGGCGTCCACAAACTTCTTCAGTTCCGGGCCAAAGTCGGCACTGTCGGTATAAGGCGGGTTGGCTACGGCCACATCGTATTTTTGGGTGAGTAGTTGCAAGAAAGTAATGGCATCCCGAGTTTTGTTGTTCAGGAAAGTTTGACCTTGCCTGGCGGTGTTTTGAGCTACTGCTTTTTGCAGGTTGGTAAAGAATTGTGCTTTAAACGTTTCGTAGTTTTCCACTTCTTGTGCGCCAAAAAGTGTAAGTCCGTCTTGTTTTATGCCGTGCAGGTGAATACTTAGTTTTTCTTCAAGCCGTATGAGCGAGCCAAACTTATAGGCTTGTTGCAGGTCGTTCCAAATATCCCTGATGATTTCCTTCTGTCTGGCATCCAGTGCAGTGTTGTCTTCAAAAATTTGTTGTACTTCATCATAATCAGGCAGGAAAAAGTCGGAACTGATGATATTGAAATGCTCCACTTTTGCCGTGCGTCTCTTCCTTTTGGCTTTAATGTACAAACCCAACTGAGCCAACTGTATGGCACGGTCGTCTAAGTCCACCCCATAAAGGTTATTTTCAATGATGAGTTTGGGGATGTCAGCTTCATTGTAGTCTGCTCCGTAGTTTTCAATTTGGTCCGTGTATAAATCGTAAAACAGATCAAAGCCGTAGAGTAAAAAGTTGCCCGATCCCGTGGCC
>JALHHV010000560.1:0-383 GCA_022837365.1 Desulfovibrio sp.
CTGGCTCATCGCCGCCGCCGCCCTCAAGGTGGCGCTGCTGGCGGGCTTTGCCCTGGAACAGCCGTGGCCGTTCGCCACGGACGCCGCACCCACCGTGGTGGGCACGGCCACCGGCGCGCAGGTTCCCCCCACCGGCCAGACCACCAGCCAGACCGGTGGCCAGCCCGGCGGCTCGCTGGATCTGCCGCTGGCGGCGGACATCGCCCGGGCCACGGGTCTGGCGTCTCCGGCGGCGGCCGACTCCGCGCCCACCGGTCCGGCGGCCCCCGCCGTCAACGACGTGCGCAACCGCATGACCCGCGACGGCACGGCCTGGGCCGCCGAAGCCCAACCCGCCCCGGCCGCCGTGCCGCCCGCAACCCCGGCCACCCCGGCCGCCGCAG
>JALHHV010000560.1:424-1317 GCA_022837365.1 Desulfovibrio sp.
CTGGAGCAGCAGATCGACGCCAAGCTGGCCCAGATGCAGGACCTTGAGGCGCGCATCCAGACCATGCTCAAGGATGCGCAGGGCATGAAGGACGAAAAGCTGCGCCATCTGGTGGACGTGTACACCAACATGAAGGCCAAGCAGGCGGCGGCCGTGCTGGAAACCCTGGACGAGAAGATCGCCGTCAGGATTCTGGCAGGCATGCGCGGCAGGCAGGCGGGCGAAATCCTGACCTACGTGCAGGCGGAAAAGGCCGCCAAGCTGTCCGAAGCTCTCACCCGCATGCAACTGCCCCTCGAATAGCGCATGGCCCGTCTCGCGCTGACCGTGTCCTACGTGGGCACCCACCTTGCGGGGTGGCAGATTCAGGCCTGTACCGGCCGGTCCCGGCCGCGCACCGTGCAGGGCGAACTGGAGCGCATCGCCGAGCGCATCGTGGGCGCGCCGGTGCGCGTGCACGGCGCGGGCCGCACCGATTCGGGCGTGCACGCCGAAGCCCAGGTGGCCCACATGGACGTGCCCGACCACAAGGCCGACCTGGACTGGCAGCGCGCCTTCAACGCCGGACTGCCCGACGACATCGCCGTGGTCGCCGTGGCCCGCGTGCCCGACGATTTCCATGCCCGGTTCAACGCGCACGGCAAGACCTACACCTACCGCCTGTGGCCCACCCGACGCTGGGTGCCGCCCCGGCTGGCCCCCTTCGTCTGGGCCACGGGGCCGCTGACCCCAGACGCCCTGGAGACCATGGACGCCGCCGCCGCGCATCTGCACGGCACGCACGATTTCGCCAGCTTCCAGAACACCGGCACCGACATCGCCACCACCGTGCGCACCGTGACCATGGTGGCCCGCCGGTACGAGGGCGATCCCCTGCCCGGCCCCCCCTCGCT
>JALHHV010000561.1 GCA_022837365.1 Desulfovibrio sp.
GCGCTGTCCGCCGGGTGGGGCCGGGGGCTGCATCCCAAGCTGGTGCATTTCATCGTGGAGCGGTTGCTGAAGTCGGGCGAACTGGTGGCCGAGGGCGACGTGCTGCGCCTGCCGGGGCACAAGGTGTCGCTGGCGTCGGACCAGGAAGGGCTGCGCGCCAGGATCCGCGCCGCCTACGCCGAAGGGGGCAGCAGCCCGCCCAACGTGAAGGACGTGCTGGACCCGCTGGGGCTGGAGTTCAAGGCGGCGGCGGCGGTGTTCAAGCTGCTCCAGGACGCCGGGGAACTGGTGAAGGTGAAGGACGGGCTGTACTTTCCGGGGCCGGTGATGGCGGACCTGAAGGCCCGCGTTGCCGCGTGGTTCGACACCCACGACGACCTGGACCCGGCGGGCTTCAAGGAACTGTCTTTCGCGCAAGTACGTGATTCCGCTGCTGGAATACTTCGACAAGGAACGCGTGACCATCCGCGTGGGGGACAAGCGGCAACTGAGAGGCCGCTAGGGGCTGTTTCTAAATAGTCCTTTCGCCCGTTGGCTGCGTCAAACTTTGCCTGCCATTTCGGTCAAATACAATAAGAGTATGTTCCCTCATGGCAGGCTCGTTTTCCTTGCCAACGAACGAAAATCCTAATTTAGAAACAGCCCCTAGCCCGCGAAGCGTCCGCATCGTTTTCCAGAGGGCATGAAAGAACGTCACCATCGGGCGGACCCGGTGGTGACGTTTCGTTTGCGGCGGCGAACGCTCAGAACAGCAGCGCGCGCAGGCTGCCCAGAAGGCCGGTGAAGGTGCCCTGCGAAGGCCCGGCCATGCCGGGCGGGGGCGGCAACACCACGTCCCCGGCGTCGGGGTCGGGCTGGGCGGCAAGGCGCTGGCGCAAGGCCGCATAGGCCTGGTCCAGGCGTTCCTCGTCCAGGCGGCGCTTGCGCTCGGCCTCGTGCATGGCGCGTTCGTGACGCTCCATGGCGGCCTGGTGGTGTTTCAGCAGATGTTCGACATCGTCATGCATTACGAACCTCGCTGTGGCCGGTCCTCGCGACATTCGTGGCGCGGTTTGCCATGGCTGTTTCGTGGGCTTTCATTTCGTGCGCAGACTGTGAATATCTTTAGAAAAACTGGAAAGATAACTATAGCGCCGCCACGCATTTTCTGTCAATCGCGTGAGATGCGCGGGCAAGGAAAAACCTGTGGTCCG
>JALHHV010000099.1 GCA_022837365.1 Desulfovibrio sp.
TCGGGCAGCTTCGGCCCCATGGCGGGCAAGGTGTTCCGCCTGGGCCACATGGGCACCCAGGCCACGGAAGCCTTGGTGGACGCCGCGCTGGACGTCATCGAAAGCGTAATGCAGGACTAGGGGCGCGAGCGGAAAGCCACCGGCAACTTGCCTCGACGCCGCCCCAACTCCGCATCGACGCATGCGCGCCGATGCACTGCATACCGGCACCCACCGGAGGCTTTCCGACACTCAACTATCCTTAAACACAAAATATTCCGCAAACATCAAACGCCCCCGGCGCGCCCTGACTCAGGGGCGCACCGGGGGCGTCGTTCATTTGCTGTCGCGGAAACGGTCCGCGCGGCTACTGCACGGGTTCGAAGTATTCCTTCTCCGCGTCGCACCACGGGCACACCCAGTCGTCGGGCAGGTCGGCGAAGGGGGTGTCCGGCCCCACGCCGTGCTCGGGGTCGCCCTCGGCGGGGTCGTACACATAGCCGCAGGGGCACTTGTACTTCTGCATCGATGTCTCCTTGCGCCATGTCGGGCGCTGTTTCGGCCGTCCGCGCACGGCCCGCGCGCGGGTACGGCGGGATGGCTACGGAATCAGGTACGACTTCACCGAGCGCACGCCGCCCACGCCGCGGGCCACGGCCACGGCGCGGTCCACGTCGGCCTGCGCGCGCACCATGCCCAGCAGCACCACGTGGCCGCCGTACACTTCATGGTCGATCTGGGTGGAACTCAGGGCCTTTTCGGCGATGAGGTTGGTGCGCACCTTGGTCGAAATGGCCAGGTCGTCTGCGGTATTGCCGGTGCCGGGGTCGAACCAGTGGGTGGTCACCGAGCGCACGCCCTTGACCTTGCGGGCGATGCTCACGGCCGGGTCGCGGAACGACGACTGCACCTCGCCCACCAGGAAGACGCGCCCGTCGTAGCTGTACACCTTCACGGCGTATCCGTCCGAGGCGTCGCGCTGCATGAGTTCGCTCTTGATGGTGGTGCGGATGGTGCTGTCATCCACCATGGTGCCCACGGTGCGTTCGTCCTTCGGCACGGAATAGACGGCACAGCCGCCAAGGCCGGAAAGCGCGAGCACCGAGGCCGCCAGCAGCAGCACCGGCACGACGGCGGAAAGGATGCGGCGTTTCATGGCTGTCTCCTGCGTGTTTTCTGCTGTCCGTTGCCCCCTGCCCCGCGCGGCCCACGGGGCGGCGCGGGCACGGGGATTCATGGTGAAAGATAGCACGCGCCGGGCGCGCTGTCACCGGGCAGGGGGCCATTCGGGCGGAATCTCGCGCGGGTTCCCCGGCCCTCTCCGCCTCCCTCCTGCCTCCCCTCTTGACCACGGGCGTTCCACCCACCTACCATGCGTCACGCGGCGGCGTCCGCCCGTTCCTTCCCCGGCGAAGGACCGCCACGGGCCGGAAGCCGCGCCCCGCGCCACCCCCAACATGTCCCCGCAACGACGCCCCAAGGAGATCGCCGCATGACCCCCGAACAGCGCGCCGTCCTCGATCATATCCTGTCCCGCGCCCTCGACGCCGTGGCCCCCGACCGCGCCGTGCACCGCCACGTGCGCCGCGAGGGCGACACCCTGCACATCGCGGGGCGCGCCTACGACCTTGCCGCCCACGAACGGGTGTACGTGGTGGGCGCGGGCAAGGGCGCGGCCCCCATGGCCGCCGCGCTGGAGGACATCCTGGGCGACCGGGTGCACGACGGCGTGGTGGTGGTGAAGTACGGGCACACCGCCCCGCTGAAGCGCATCGCCCTGCGCGAGGCCGCCCACCCCGTGCCCGACGCCGCCGGTGAACGCGCGGCCAACGAAATCCTGGACCTGGTGCGCGCGGCGGGCCCGCGCGACCTTGTGCTATGCGCCCTTACCGGCGGGGCCAGCGCGCTGACCCCGGCGCTGCAACCGGGCATCACCCTGGACGACATGCGCGCCGCCACCTCCCTGCTGCTGGAATGCGGAGCCACCATCCACGAGATCAACGCCCTGCGCAAACATCTGTCCGCCTTCGGCGGGGGCAACCTGGCCCGCGCGGCGGCCCCGGCGCGGGTGGTCTCGCTGATCATCTCCGACGTGGTGGGCGACGATCTGGACGTCATCGCCTCCGGCCCCACCTCGCCCGACGTGTCCACCTACGCCGACTGCAAGTCCATCGCCGACAGGTTCGGCATCCTCGACAGGCTGCCCGCCCCGGTCATCGAACGGCTGACGGCGGGCCTGCGCGGCATGGCGGCGGAAACGCCCAAGCCCGGCGACCCGGTGTTCGGCGCGGTGCAGAACTGCATCGTGGCCAGCAACCGGCTGGCGCTGGAGGCGGCGGCGGAAGCGGCCGCCGCGCACGGCTACCGTCCGCGCATCCTTACCGACACCATGACCGGCGAGGCCCGCGTGCGCGCCCGCGAACTGGTGGAGGAAGCCTCCCGCGCCGCCGAAACCCTGCCCCACCCCGAAGGGCCGTTCTGCCTGCTGGCGGGCGGCGAGACCACCGTCACCCTCACCGGCGGGGGCCTTGGCGGCCGCAACCAGGAAATGGCCCTGGCCGCCGCCATCCGCATGGACGAACTGGCCGATTGCGAGCACATCGCCATGCTCTGCGCGGGCACCGACGGCACCGACGGACCCACGGACGCCGCCGGGGGCTACGCCTCGGGCCGCACCCTGTGCGTGGCCAGGGAATGCGGCGTGGACGCGCACGGGCACCTGGCCGACAACGACGCCTACCACTTCCTGGACCGCACCGGGCACATCCTGCGCACCGGCCCCACCCTGACCAACGTCATGGACCTGGCCGTGCTGCTGGTGGACGCGCCCAAGGGCAAGCCCGCCGCCTGAGGCGGCCCGGCTCCGCGTCCCGATCTTCTCTTTCACTCTGAAAACGCGAAACGCCCCGCGTCTCCTTGCCGGAGACGCGGGGCGCGGAAATCTGCGGCCCGTGGGCTGCCTACTTCACGGAATCCTTCAGCAGCTTGCCGGGGGTGAACTTCACCACCTTGCCGGAAGGAATGGTGATTTCTTCGCCGGTGCGGGGATTGCGGCCCTTGCGCGCGGCGCGTTCGGTCACCTTGAAGCTGCCGAAGCCGGTGAAGGTCACGGATTCACCGGCGGCCAGGGCGTCGGCGAGCACGGCGATGGTGGCGTCGAGGGCGCCTTCGGCCTGGACCTTGGAGGCAAGACCGGCCTTGGCGCGGATCTTTTCAACCAGTTCAGCTTTGGTCATCGGTATCTCCATATGGGGGGTTTCGGTCCGCGCGCGCTCCGGCGGCGCGGTATTGCATGCACGTGGTGCAAGGGCGCAGCTTTTACAGAGGTTGGCCCCCTTGTCAACCGTTTCCGCCCACGAAGGCGCGTCGTTGCTTGATTCGTCACGAAAATGCCCCGCTCCGGGCATGGCCCGCGCACCCGCGCAAACGCCCCCGCCAAGCCGGAACGCGCCGTCATGACGGGAAAACGCGTTGCGCAACCCTTTGATTTCGGTCCCGCTTGCGCTATAGAGACCGGACAGGGAGACGGGAAACAGGGAGACACAAGCCACATGGAAGTGCGCATCGAACGCCTGCCGGAACTTCGCGTGGCCGGCATCCGCGTGCTCGGCCCCTATGCCGAATCGGGGCCGGAGGCGTGGAAGCTGCTCACGCCGTGGATCGCACGGCGGCAGGTGACCAGCGCGTCCACCATGTTCCTGGGCCTGTGCCACGACGACCCGGAAACCACCCCCCCGGAGCGCATCCGCTACGACGCCGTGGTCACCGTGCCCGAAGACTTCGAGCCGGACGACTACGTCACCGTGCGCATCATCCGCCCGAGGGAATACGCCGTGGCCGTGCACAAGGGCCCCTACGCCACTCTGCCGTGGTCGTGGTCGGCGCTGTACTGGGAATGGCTGCCCGCCAGCGGGCGCACCCCCATGAACGCACCCCGCATGGAGGCCTACCTCAACGATCCCGGCGCCACGCCGGAGGACGACCTGCTGACCCGCCTCTACCTGCCGCTGGCCCCGCTGTAACACCCGCCGCCCCGGCGGCGAACATCCATGCGCCGCGCGTTGCGCACCGCGCACAGGAGGAACAATGCTTCACCACAACGTTTCGCGCACGCTCGCCGCGCTGCTGCTGGTCCTTGCCGCGCTGGCCCTTTCGGCCTGCGCCCCCGGCAACTCGGTCCGCCTGCTCTACTCGCCGCCCGACGCCTCGGTGCTGCCCGATCCTTCCGCCCCCCGCGTGACCGTGGTCATGTTCGAGGACAAGCGCCCGGTGGTGCAGGTGGGCGAACGCAAGGACGGCACCTCGTTCGTGGCCTCGTCCACCGTGTCCGACTGGGTCAGCCGCTCGCTGGCCGACGAACTGGCCCGCCAGGGCTTGCAGGTGTCCTTCGCCCTGACCCCGGAACAGGCCCGCGCGGGCGGCCCCGACTACATCGTCACCGGCGTGGTCAACGAGGTGTGGCTGAAGGAACTGAAGACCACCGAGTTCAGCACGTCCATGAAGCTGGCCGTCACCGTGTCCGACTACACCAAGACGCTGTACACCGAGCACCTTTCCGGCGGGCAGTCCAAGCAGGTCATCCCCGCCTCGGACGTGGCCGAAAAGCTGCTGGCCGAAACCCTGCGCGACGTGTTGCAACCCGCGGCCCGCAAGATACAGGCCACCGTGAAGAAGTAGATGCGTCATTCCGGACGGGCGGCGCCGGGCCTTGCAACGGACCCGGCGCCGCCCCCTCCCGCCCGCCCCCGCGCCGGGCTTGCCCGGCTGCTCTGCGGCATCGCCATCCTGCTGGCGACAGCCGCCACCACGCACGCCGCCAGCACCGTCACGGTGCCCTTCGGCGGCGGCCTGCGCAAGGAATCCGCCCTCGTCATCGCCCGCTCCGCCGCGCGCCTGGCCGCGTTGCGCGAGGGGATGCCCATTTTGCGCGAAGGCGCGGCCGCGTCCTTCGCCGCCCTGGCCGCGCACGATCCGCAGCGCCGCCTGGCCGTGGCGTCCGCCGTGCTGGCCACCCGCGTCACCGCCATCCGCGTGGAAGGCTACCCGCCCGAGGTGCGCGTGGCCGTGACCGTGCAGGCCGTGCCGCCGCCCGGCATGGCGTCCGGTGACGCCGCTGTCGCGGGGTCAGGCGATGCCGCAGCCGACGGTTCCGACCTCGTCCGCGCCGTGCTGCGCAACGAATCCCTGCTGGAACTGCACGAAGAAGCGCTGCGCCGGGAAGCCGCCCTGACCGAAGAGGCCCTTGACGCGGCCCAGGCCACCGCCCGCCACGTGGCCCGCCACGGCGGCGACGATGAAAGCCCCTTTGCCCAGCGGCTGGGCGCGCTGGCCCGCTCGCTGGAAGCGCTGGAACTGTACCGCGCCTGCCTGACCGGCATCCCCGCCGAGGGCGAGGCCCAGGACGGGGACAGCGCGGCGGTCCCGGCCCCTCAGGCCGCAAACGGCGCGGGGAACGGCTGGGGCCTCGCGCCCGAGGCCGTGCTGCGCCACATGCGCCGCGCCGTGACGCTGGACGCGCGCAACCCGCTGCTGTGGAACGCCCTGGGCGAAGCCCTGCTGCTGCTGGACCGGCCGCAGGACGCCATGGAGGCCCAGGACCGCGCCCTCAGGCTGTCCCCCGGCTTCGCCCGCGCCCTGCATGCCCGCGCCGTGTGCCACCTGCGCTTGCAGATGCCCGCCCTGGCCGTGGAGGACGCCTCGGCCGCCATCCGTCTGCGCCCCGACGTGGCCGCCCACTGGCGGGTGCGCGGGGCGGCGTGGCAGGTGCGCGGCGAGCCCGGCCCCATGTGCGACGATTTCTACCGGGCCTGCGCCCTGGGCGACTGCGAGGGATTGCGGCTGGCGCGCGGGCGCGGGCAATGCCGCCCCCCGGCGGACGAGACCAACCAGACAGACGGGCGCGTTCATCGGGCACGTTCCCCCCGGCGAAAAACCTGCTATGCTGCAACCGTCGCCGCAGGACGGCGCGTCGGACGCCCTGGGCGCGGCCGGTACGACCGGCACGACCGGCAACCCTGGGCAGGGCGATACGTCCACCGGCAACGGCGTCCCCCAAGGCGTCGGGCGTGAGGCCGGGCGCGACGCCGGACGCGAGGCCAGCCTGTACGAACTGCCGGACGACAGCCCGGCTCCGCGCACGCTGCCCTGACGCCGCGCGCCGCAAAAGAGGTCGGCCGCGCTCCGAGGGGCTGGAACGCGGCCGACGCTGCAAGGGGGAGGATGAGTGGCCGGGTTGCCCTTGCCGCGTCCCTTCGGCGATACGTTTGCTGCCGTACGTATCTCCCGGACGTGTCCGGGCCCTGCACAGGGGGGTGCGGGTGGACGCGGCGCGGAAACCGTAAACGGGTTTCCAAGGCACCACGCGCCCACGATAGCACGATCCGTTGACCCGGCAATGATAACTTCGCCGCGACGGCGACACCTCCGCGCGGCCCGCACCCTTTGGAGCACGCCATGTACGATGCCGAAACCCTAGGAAAATACGCCGACGTCATGCTGTGGGGCCTGGCGCGCGGCCGCCGCGCGCCCCTGCGCAAGAGCGACTTCGTGCTGGTGCGCTTCGACCTGCCGGGCCTGCCCCTGGCAGAGGAACTGTGCGGCAGGCTGCACGACATGGGCATGATTCCCGTGCCGCGCATGCAGCCCACCCCGCGCATGGAGTACGACTTCTACGCCAGGGCCAACAACAAGCGGCTGACCACGCTGATTCCCGGCGAGCGCGACCTGTACAGCCACCTTGGCGGGTGCATCACCATCATCGCGCCGGAATCGCTCACCCATCTGGCCTCCATCGAACCGGAGCGCATCGCCATGGCCCAGGCCGCCCGCCGCCCGTTGCAGGATATCGCCCACCTGCGCGAGGACATGGGCGCCTACGGCTGGACCCTGTGCATCTGGCCCACGGCGGCCCTGGCCGGGCAGGCCGGGCTTTCGCCCGCCGACTACGCCGACGAGGTGCGCCGCGCCTGCCTGCTGGGCGAGGCCGACCCCGCCGCCACCTGGGCCCGCGTGGCGAAGCAGGCCGAGGAAATCCGCGCGAAGCTGGACGAACTGGGCGACGCCGACCTGCACGTGGAGGCCGAAGGCACCGACCTGCGCCTGCGCGTGGGCCGCATGCGCCGCTGGGCCGGGGTGACCGGCCGCAACATTCCCAGCTTCGAGCTGTACGTCTCGCCCGACTGGCGCGGCGTGGAGGGGGTGTACACCGCCGACCTGCCGTCGTTCCGCTCCGGCAACATCGTGCAGGGGGTGCGCCTGGAATTCCGGCAGGGCCGGGTGGTGCGGCTGGACGCCGAACGGGGCGAAGGCTTCGCCACCGGGCAGCTCAACAGCGACCCCGGCGCGGCCATGCTGGGCGAATTCGCCCTGGTGGACCGGCGCTTCTCGCGCATCACCCGGTTCATGGCCAACACCCTGTACGACGAGAACCACGGCGGTCCGCACGGGTCCATGCACGTGGCCCTGGGCCAGTCCTACGCCAACACCTTCTCCGGGCCGTCCGGCGAACTCACCGCCGATGCCCGGCGCGACCTGGGCTTCAACAGCTCCAGCCTGCACTGGGATCTGGTGGCCACCACCCCGCGCAAGGTCACCGCCGTCACGCCGGGGGGGAAGCGGGTGGTGGTCTACGAGGACGGGGAATTCCGGTTGTAGGCGTTGCCTTAGGTTCGCTCTTTTTTGTACGCCTCCGGCGGGCAAGGGGTTACCGCCCCCTGCACCCCCATCATGACCCGCTCACAACCTGGATACCCCTATCAAGGGGTGCAGGGGACAATGTCCCCTTGCCCGCCGGAGGCGTACAAAAAACCAGAAACGTTTCCGCCCGCCGAAGGCGCACAAAAATCATCCGCCGGCAACGGGGCACACGCAAAGGAAACCAGAAGGAAACCAGCATGGCCCGCGACATGATTCAGGAAAAGGTCTACGGCGCGGTATGGCCCGCCGGACAGGACATGCTGCGCGCCGCGGCCGGGGCCATCGGCGAGGAGTGGGTGGAACTGGAGGGCGACCTTCTGCGCATCGCCTACGAAGGCCCGTACTGCGACGCGCAGGAACTGGCCGACGCCATCGCCCCGCACCTGACCCCGGCCTGCCAGGGCCGCATCGACCACATCGACATGGACGCCTGGCGGCTGACCCGCTACCGCATCGAAGGAACGGACATCAAGAAGTCCAGCGCCGGACTGAACCACGTGCTGGCGTATTCCGGGCATTGACGGGATGGACAGGGCGCGGCGGACGCCCTGCCCGGCCCCGCCTCCATCGCCCTGCCATCGTCCGTCCGCCTCGCGCCCGCTCCCCCTCCCCACCATCCGCCAATCTTTCCACCGCGCCTTGCCCCCGCGTGTCCGGTGTGCCAAAGTGGCGCAGGGTCCGTGGAGCCCGCCCCATTGTCCGGCGGCCGTCTGGCGGCGGCCACGGCCCACGGCGCACCCGCCATCACCGCAAGAAGGGAGGCACGCCATGCCGAGAGACGTCGAACTCGTCCTGCACGGGGAACCGGTCACCGAGGGCGCGGGCGTGCGGCTGCGCCGCATGTTCGGCTACTTCGAGGCCCCCATGTTCGACCCGTTCCTGCTGCTGGACGACTTCCGCTCCGACCGGCCGGAAGACTTCATCAAGGGCTTTCCATGGCACCCGCACCGGGGTATCGAGACCATCACCTACATCCTGCGCGGCGACGTGGAGCACGGCGACAGCATGGGCAACAAGGGGGTCATCTCCTCCGGCGACGTGCAGTGGATGACGGCGGGCAGCGGCATCATCCACCAGGAAATGCCCAAGGGCGACGCGCACGGGGCCATGCACGGCTTCCAGCTGTGGGCCAACCTGCCCGCCAGCCACAAGATGATGGAGCCGCGCTACCGCAGCATCACGGCGGCGGAAATCCCCGTGGCGCAACTGGCGCAGGGGGTGACGGCCAGGGTCATCGCCGGGACGGTGACCGGCGCGGCGGGACCGGTGACGGGGCCTGCGGCGGACATCGTCACCGATCCGGGCTACCTGGACCTGACCGTTCCGGCGGGCGTGACGCACGAGCACCCCGTGCCGCGCGGCCACACCGCCATCGCCTACGTCATTGGCGGAACAGGGGTGATTACGGGGGCGGCGGCGGGCAACACCGGCGATACCGCCGTGGCCGACCGCACCCTGGTGCTGTTCCGGCGGCCGGACGGGGCGGAACGCGCGGAGGGGGAGGACTCCGTGTCCTTCCGCGCGGGCGGGGACGGCCTGCGCCTGCTGCTGTTCACCGGCCGCCCGCTGGGCGAACCCGTGGCCTGGCGCGGCCCCATCGTCATGAACACCGACCAGGAACTGGAAACCGCGTTCCGCGAGGTGCGGTCAGGCACCTTCATCCGCCACCCGGCGCCCGCCGGGCTGGACCGGTAGGGGCTTTCACCGCGCATCGGGTCCGGCGGGGGTGTCCCGCCGGCCATGGAGACGGACGGCGGACACCACGCGCAAGGAGGCGGCATGACCACGGTTCACAAGGTACGCAAGGTGGGGCTCGCGGCGGCGCGGGCCTTCGTGGAGGCGCGCGCGGGCATCGTGCTGGACGTGATGGTGCCCGAGCATTTCGAGCAGCGGCACATCCCCGGCGCGGTGCAGGCCTGCGTACACGAGGTGGTGTTCTGCGACGCCGTGGCCGCGCTGGCCCCGGACCGCTCGGTGCCGGTGCTGGTCTGCGGTGCGGGCGCGGGCTCGCTGGACGGGCGCATGGCGGCGGAAAAGCTGCTGCGCCAGGGGCACACCGACGTGCGCTGGTTCGCGGGCGGGCTGGAGGCGTGGTGCGCCGCCGGGCTTCCGCTGGAGGGCAGCGCCCCCCATGCCCGGCCGGACGCCCATCCGCCGGTGGTCATGCCCGACGGCCGCCACGCGCTGGATGCGGCGGCCTCCGTCATCCGCTGGACCGGCCGCAACGACAACGGCGCGCACACCGGCACCGTGGACTGCGCCGGGGGCGCGCTGGCCTTCTCCGGCGGGCACGGGCAGGGCGGGCTGCGCATCGACATGCGCTCCATCCGCGACCGGGACATCGCCGACGACGCCCTGCGGCCGGTGCTGGAATCCCATCTGGCCTCGGACGACTTCTTCTTCGTCACCCTGTTCCCGCAGGCCACGCTGGAGGACATGGTCCTGACGCCCCTGCGCGGGGCCACGGCCACCACCCCCAACTACCGGCTGACGGCGCACCTCGCCCTGCGCGGCGTGCGCGGGAAGCTGGCCATGAACGTGGCGGTGCGGCGCATCGACGATGCGGGCGGGCTGGCGCTGGCCGGGCACTGCGACCTGGACCGCACCCGCTGGGGCGTGCTGTACGGCTCGGCGCGGTTCTTCCGGCACCTGGGCTACCACCGGGTGGACGACGCCATTTCGCTGGACTTCCGGCTGGTGTACGCACCGGCGGACGCCCGGTGAGGAGCCGCGACGGTAAACCGGCACGCCGCGCCATCCGGAGCCGGTGGGCATGCCCGCCCGCTCAGCAGACCTCGTCCAGCATGTCCATGATGTCGTCCACGCCGAAGGGCAGCACGTCGTCGAAGCAGACGCCCGCCTGCGCGCCGCTGCACCAGGCCACCCGGCCCTGAACGCCTTCCAGCGCGCCGGACAGGGCCTGCGGCACCTCCACCAGGCTCACCACCTCGCCGAAGGGCAGCCCTTCGGCCGCGCAGAAGGGGGGCAGTTGCAGCATCACCCCGCCCGCGCTGATGTTGCCGACCATGCACGGCACGTCGCCCGCGTCGCGGCGCAGGGTGACGAAGCAGGGGCAATCCAGTTGCAGCCGGGGATAGGTGCGGCGGTCATCGCTCATGGGGTCTCCTTGCCGGATGGGGTGACGCCGGGGACGCCGCCCGCATCGGCGGAGCGCGCCCCGGTCAGGACGAAGCGCAGGAACTGTTCGGCCACCGCCAGTCCGGGATTGGCCTCCAGCGCGCGGCGCAGGCAGTCGGCGGCCTTCTCGGCCCTTCCCGTCTCGTAATACACCCGCGCCAGGTTGAACAGGATGCGGTCTTCCTGGCCGCTCACGGCCAGGGCGCGTTCATAGTAGTATTCCGCCGCCGCGTAGTCGCCGCGCTTGCGCAGGCCGATGGCCACCCCGGCCACGCGGTTCTGGAAGTCGGGCGCCATGCGCAGGTAGTATTCCGCCGCCGCGTAGTCGCCGCGCTTGCGCAGGCCGATGGCCACCCCGGCCACGCGGTTCTGGAAGTCGGGCGCCATGCGCAGCTGCGACATGCCCGCCAGCATGGCCCGCAGGCCGGGCACGTCGTGCTCGCGGGGCACCAGCCCCGGCCTGCCCCGCAGCACGGCCAGCAGGCCGTCCAGCACGCGCAGCTGGTCGAACGGCAGGGCCAGCGGGCTGTACCGCTCCACCGAAAAGGGTTCGTCCGCGGGCAGTTCGTCAATGTATGCGGCCAGCGCATCGGCCGCCGGGCGGATGAACGTTTCGTAGCACTCCGTGTCCGGCAGGAAATGCTCGATGAAGTCCGCCTCGGGCAGGTTCTTCACCAGTCCCGAGGGCAGATGCGCGTCGGTCAGCGGTTGCAGGATGTACCGCCCCCCGTCCGTATCGCCCGGCCCGTCTGGCCTGTACGGCCCGTCTGGCCCGTCAGCCCCTTCAGGCAGACAGGCCACCAGCCAGTAGATCTTCTGCGAAACGTCCCTGCTCGTGGTGCCCATGCCCGTGCGCTCGGTGCGCACCGAAACATACACCCCCAACACCTCCCCCTTTCCGTGCGGGACCGGCCGGACTGCCGGTCTGGCCGGGCGTCCCGCGCGATCCCGTTTCTTCACGGGGTGATGGCATGGCGCGCCACGCCGCGTCAATGAGACTTGCGGGGGCGTTGCGGCCCGACGCCGCCCCGATGCCGCCCTGACGCCACCCTGACGCCACCGGGATTCGGCCAGAGCCCGTCCCATGGTCTTCCGGGCTGCCCCCGGCGCCGCGCGAATACCCCGCGAACCCGGCCCAAGCCCTTGGCGCGGAGCGGGAAATGATGCATGATGACAACGGACCAGCAGCCATCGGATGCCCCGCCCCCCA
>JALHHV010000100.1:0-7844 GCA_022837365.1 Desulfovibrio sp.
CCAAGGCCAACATCCGCGCCCTGGCCGCGCGCACCGGCATGGACCGCCCGGACCAGGCCGCCCGGCCCTGCCTGCTCACCCGGCTGGCCTACGGCATGCGGCCGGACGCGGCCACCCTGGCCCGGCTGGCCGCCGCCGAAGGCGAACTGGAAGACCTTGGCCTGTGGGACTTCCGCCTGCGCCTTGCGCCGGACGCGCCGCCCCGCCTGCAAATCGGCCCGGCACACGCGACGCACGACGATCCGGCGGGTGCCGCCCGGTGCGGCGACCTACTGCGGATACTGGTCCGGCACGGCTTCGGCGATGCCGCCATCGACGCGGACGGCCCGGTGAGCGGCTACTTCGACCGCTGACGCCCCGCTCCGGCCGCATGTCCGGGCCGCATGTCCGGGCCGCATGTCCGGGCCACGCACCACTGGACAAAACCCGTGGTTCGCGGTAGGTGGTCCCTCTTATCTCACGCGATTTCACGGAGGAGTCCCATGGCCCACAAGAAGATCGAACGCAAGAAGGAACTGGACCGCCGCCGCAAGCGCCGCGAAGAGCGCCTGAAGCAGCGCGTGCGCGAAGCGAAGGCCGCCGCCAAGTCCTAGGCATCCAGGTTTTTCGTTCCGCCGCAAGAACGCCCCGCGCTTCGCGCAACGTGCCCATGCTGGCACGTCGCCCGAGGCGCGTGTGCTTCCTGCGGTGCGGCCCGCCCCACGTGTCCGCGCCTGCCCGCCGCATTGCAAGCGGCATGCATCGGGACGTCGTGGCGGCTCATGCAGCATCCGGAACATATACCTCGCCATGCATGCAGCACCAGGCAGCGGGCATGGCGGTGACCACGCCCCGCCCGCCGCACGGCGCCACGCCGCCGTGCATGCCGCCCCGTGCTCCATCGCATGGCCTTCCCGTTTGACAACGCGTACGACGCTGTTTAGGCTCGTGCATCACGCGTAGGTTCTGCAAGGAGGGTAGCATGCCCATCTACGAATATCGTTGCAGCGACTGCGAGCAGATCTTCGAGGAATGGCTGAAGACCTTCGACGAAGCCCCCCGCTCCTGTCCGGTGTGCGGCGGCCGCGCCGACCGCATCGTGTCCAAGACTACGGCAACCGCGCGTCCTCCGACTCGCATGCCGGGACAGGGGCGGAAGCCTCTGCCGGCGACGCCGGGTCCAATGGGTCCAACGGCGCCGGCGGGTCCAATGGATCGGGCGGGTCTAACGGATCGGGCGGATCGGGTGGATCGGGCGGCAGCCCGGACAACGGCGCCGCGTCGGGTACGGCCGCGTCGTCGGGTGAAAGCCCGGCCAAGTGTGCCTCGGCCGCCCCGTCGGGCGGCTGCGCCGCCGCGTCGGCCACGGGCTCGTAGCAACACCGGGGCAGCCAGCAAGGCTGCCCCTTTTCACGACCGGGTCACGGCCCGCGCCGCGCGTCACCGCACGCCGACGCCGAACGCCGACAACGGACATTCCGGCCGCCCCGGCGGCCCCATGCAACCGCACCAGCACAGCACCAGCAAGGAAGCCGCGATGATCGACCGTTATTCCCGCCCCGAGATGGCCCGCATCTGGACCCTCGAAAACCGCTTCCGCGCCTGGCTGGACGTGGAACTGGCCGTGTGCGAGGCATGGCACCGCTTGGGCGTCATCGGCGCGGACGACATGCGCGCCATCCGCGAAAAGGCCGACTTCGACGTGGACCGCATCCTGGAGATCGAACAGGAAACCCGCCACGACGTCATCGCCTTCCTCACCGCCGTGGAAGAGAAGGTGGGTCCCCCGGCCCGGTTCATCCACTTGGGCTGCACCTCGTCGGACATCGTGGATACGGCCAACGGCCTGTTGCTGGCCCAGGCCGGGGAACTGATCCTCAAGGGCTTCGAACGGCTGCTGGGAACCCTGGAAACCCTGGCCTTCGCCAACAAGGGCCGCCTGTGCATGGGCCGCACCCACGGCATCCACGCCGAACCCACCAGCTTCGGCCTGAAGATGGCGGGCTTCCACGCCGAGTTCCAGCGCCACGTGGCCCGCTTCCGCGACGGGCTTGAAAGCGTGCGCGTGGGCAAGATTTCCGGGGCCGTGGGCACCTACGCCATGCTCGACCCCCGCGTGGAAGCCATTGCCTGCGAAATCCTGGGCCTGGCGGTGGACCCCATCTCCACCCAGGTCATCCAGCGCGACCGGCACGCCCACTTCTTCACCGCGCTGGCCCTGGCCGCCGGCGGCGTGGAACGCCTGTGCGTGGAACTGCGCCACCTGCAACGCACCGAAGTGCTGGAGGCCGAGGAAGGCTTCGCCAAGGGGCAGAAGGGCTCGTCGGCCATGCCGCACAAGAAGAACCCCATCTCGGCCGAAAACATGACCGGCCTTTCGCGCCTGATCCGCTCCAACTCGCTGGCCGCCATGGAAAACATGGCCCTGTGGCACGAGCGCGACATCAGCCATTCCTCTGTGGAACGGGTGATCATGCCCGACTCCACCATCCTCATGGACTACGTGCTGCACCGCCTGTCGGGCCTGCTGTCCAACCTGCGGGTGATCCCCGAAAACATGGACCGCAACCTGGCCGGTTCGTACGGGCTGTACTACTCGCAGCGCGTGCTGCTGGCCCTGGTGGAATCGGGCATGGCCCGCCAGGAAGCCTACGTGATGGTGCAGCGCTGCGCCATGCAGAGCTGGGAAACCAGAAAGCCCTTCCCGGACATGGTGCGGGCCGACGCGGACATCGCCGCGCGCCTCGCCCCCTCCGTCCTTGATGAACTGTTTGATCCCGGCTACTATCTGCGCCACGAAAACCTGATCTTCCAGCGGGTGTTCGGCCGCAGCTGAGGCCGGCACGGGCACGGCCCTGCCGGATTCCGGCACCATGCGCACCCGCCATCACCAAGGATACCCATGAACGACCTTCGCATCCGCCTGGCCCGCCTGCTTGTGGAAAAATCATATCGTGAGGGCGATTTCACCCTTACCTCGGGCCGCAAGAGCGACTACTACTTCGACTGCAAGCAGACCGCCCTGCACGCCGAGGGCTCGTGGCTCATCGGCTCGCTGTTCAACGACCTTCTGCGCGACGTGCCGGTGGTGGGCGTGGGCGGCATGACCCTGGGCGCGGACCCGCTGATTTCCGCCACCACGGTCATCTCGCACGAGCGGGGCCGCCCGCTGGCGGGCTTCATCGTGCGCAAGCAGCCCAAGGGGCACGGCACCGGCCAGTACGTGGAGGGCCTTGCCAACTTCGCCCCCGGCGACCCGGTGGCCATGCTGGAAGACGTTGTCACCACTGGCGGTTCCCTGTTACAGGCTTGCGAGCGGGTGCAGGCCACAGGTCTGCGCATCGTGGCCGTGTGCACCGTGCTCGACCGCGAGGAAGGCGGCCGCCAGGCCATCAAGGACGCGGGGTACGACCTGATCTCCATCTTCACCCGCAAGGAACTGGTGGAAGCCGCCCGCTCCTAGACGGATTTTCCGCCCGGAACCACCGGCAGTTCCGGCAGACACAGCGAAAGGCCCCGGCGGCCAGCCCCCACCGGCACCGCGCCACCACGACGGCCAGCGGTCGCTCCCAGGGGGGCACAGGCAAGATATCCGCCGTCCCGACGGATCACCGCGCCCCTGCACGGGGCGCACAGCCCGCGCACCGAGATGCATCGAAGCACCATCCGCGCCCTCCACCGCCTGCTGCCCGCCGCTGCCCTGCTGCTTTCCCTTTTCTGTCCCCTTTCCGCCGCCGCCGACGGCTGGCGCGTGCGCATCCCGGACGATCCCGGCACGCCGCGCCGCCTGGTGGCCGTGGACAAGGAAGACCAGAAGCTGCACATCTACGAACGCCACAGCCCGCTCAAGCTGGCCGCCAGCTACGTCTGCACCACCGGGCAGGCCCCGGGCGACAAGCAGACCGCCGGCGACCTGAAGACCCCCGAAGGCATCTACTTCGTGGTCAACAAGCTGTCCGCCGGGCTGGACATGGAGATGTACGGCGGCATCGCCTACACCCTGAACTACCCCAACCCCGTGGACAAGCTGCGCCGCAAGACCGGCTCCGGCATCTGGATCCACAGCAAGGGGCACGATATCGTCCCGCGCGAGACCAAGGGCTGCATCGCCCTGAACCGCGCGGACATCGACAAGGCGGGCAAGCTGTTCGCGCCCGGCACGGCCGTGGCCGTGGCGGACGACGTGGGCACCGACGCCTCCCCCTCCAAAGAGGACAAGGCCACCGCGCGCAAGCTGGAAGACAAGGTCAAAGGCTGGGCCAGGGCGTGGGGTTCGCGCTCGCCCGCCATGTTCGACTATTACGACGCCGACGCCTACACCGCCGCGCAGGACGAGTCGTTCGCCGCGTTCCGGGGCCAGAAGGAACGCCTGTTCAAGCAGCTGGCGTGGATCCAGACCTCCGTTTCCGACGTGCAGGTGATGCAGGGCCCCGGCTACTGGGTGACCTGGTTCAACCAGTACTACCGCGCCCCCAACATGACCACCGAAGGCATCCGCCGCCTGTACTGGCAGCCCGACAGAAAGGGCGAGTACCGCATCGTGGGCATGGAATGGGTGCCCGCCGACGTGGGCATGGAGGCCAACTACCTCGAGACGGTATCGCCGCAGGTCACCGCCTTCGTCGAAAAGTGGCGCAAGGCGTGGGAACGCGGCGACGTGAAGGGCTACATCGCCTGCTACGCCAACGACGCCGAACAGGCCCCGCGCAAGGGCGCATCGTCCATCCGCCAGCAGAAGCAGGAACTGTGGCGCAAGGCCAAGCCCGCCAGGGTCCAGTTGAAGGGCCTGCGCATAGAGGCCGTGGCCGGCGGCGTGCGTGCCGACATGACCCAGGACTACCGCGACGCCACCGGTTACTCCGACCGGGGCGTGAAGACCCTGCTGCTGCGCCAGGACGGCCAGGGCTGGGAAATCGTCAAGGAAGAATGGAGTCCCGCCGCCCGATGATGACCGACGAGAAATACAGCCTGCTGCTCATGCGCGACGACTGCCGCGTGCGCCGCCTGCGCGTGAGCCCCCTGTCCCTGCGGCTGCTCACCATTTCGCTGGTGCTGCTGCCGCTGCTGGCGGCCTTCGGGGTGTGGGCCGGTTTCTCGTTCTGGCAGGCCAACCGGGCGCTGGTGGGCCAGAACCAGTCCCTGGACCGCGAACTGAAGGAAGCGCGGGTGGAACTGGAGCGCCTTTCCAACCTCGAATCGCTGCTGCGCAGCAGCGACCCCGAGGAACTGCGCGCCCTGCTGGGCAGCGCGGCCCTGGCCTCGCCCCCCGTTCCGGCCCCGGACCAGGCCCCCGCCAAACCCGGCGACGCCAACGGCGCGGGCGACGGCGTGGTGGCCGCCCCCGGCCAGACGTCCGCCCAAATATCCGGCCAGACACCCGGCCAGACATCCAGCCAACCGGGGGGCGCCACCGCCGACGCGTCCCCCGCCTCTCCCGCCCCTCTCAACGGGACCGACGCCCGCGTGCCCGACGCGGCCAGCCAGGCCGTGGCCGCCGCCGTGGCCGACACCCCCGGCGAGGCGCGCGAGGCCCTGAGCACCGGCGAAGCCCGCGTGGACAACCTGGCCGTGCGCCACGGGTCGGGCAAACGGCTGCGCATCAGCTTCGACCTGACCAACCCGGACCCCAAGAAGCAGCTGACCGGCCAGGCCGTACTGTCCGTGCAGGCCGCCGACGGACGCATCCTGCCCCTGAAGGTGGAACCGGACACCACCCGCTTCCAGATCTCGCGCTACAAGAAGATCGTCACCTCGGCCCCGCTGCCCGAAGGGCTGGCCCCCGCCGACGCGCAGACCCTGACGGTGGAACTGGAAGCCGAAGGCCGGATCATCTACCGCGAACAGTACCCCGTTCCCGCGCCCGAAAAATAGTCCGCCTGGCGGGCCCCCGCCGGACGCACGACCGCCCGGCATACGCGGGGCATGCCGGGCGGCCATCATCTTCATTCCGTGTGGATACCGTCACCCTCGCGGGTCACTCCCGCAGGGGGGCGTCCCCGCCGTCCGGCCCCACCAGCGGCTGGCGGGCGTCAGGCTCGGCGTCCCGGTCGCGGAATCCCGGTTCCCCATGCCCGTTGCCGTTGCGTCCTTCCACCGGGCGCACCGCGTCCAGCACTTCGCGCACCGTGTCCAGGGCCTGGCCGCGTTCCTGCGCCAGGCGCTGCCACTTCTTCTTTTCCTTCTTCAACGCCTCCACGGTCTGCAACAGGTCGCGCACGGTGTGCGCCGGGTAGCCCGGCGTGGCGTGCGCGCCCCGGCGCAATTCCTCGTCGTTGCGCTGGCGGATGGCTTCGAGTTGGGTGGCGTTCAGGATCACGGGGTCAGGGGTGGAACCGTGGACGGTTCCGGTTGGGGACGATTGCGGGTTCGCGGTTGCGGAACCGCGCGGCCCCCGCGCGAACGGGACGCCGCGCGGCACCTGCCATTTCCTGCTAGTCGGCCGTGGCGGGCTCGGGCAGCCTGGTATCCGCTTCGGTCGCGGGCGCGCCGCAATCGCAGAACGAGCCCATGCCGTATTCCACGCGCTCCCTGTATTCCTGCTGCTTGCCCAGGTTCCACCGGCTCACCGGACGGTAGTAGCCCACCACGCGGGTGTACACTTCCGCTTCCTCCCCGCATTCGGGGCAGTTCAGGTGTTCGCCGCGCAGGTAGCCGTGGGTCTGGCACACCGAGAAGGTGGGCGTGACCGAGATGTACGGGATGCGCGTCTTCTGCATGGCCTTGAGCAGGTAGTTCTTCACCGATGCCTCGTCGGGCGCGGCCTCGCCGAGGAAGGAGTGGAACACCGTGCCGCCGTTGTACAGGGTCTGCAACTCGTTCTGGTGCTCCAGCGCGGCGAACACGGGGGGTGTCCCCGCCCGAGGTCATGATGTCTTCGTACAGGGCGCGGTCGATGCGCGCAAGGCGGTAGCAGGTGCCTTCGCCGGGCGTGGCTTCGAGGTTGTACATGTGCCCGGTCTCTTCCTGGAAGCGCACGGTGAGCTCGCGCAGGTGGTGCAGCACGCGCTTCATCAGGCGCAGCCCGGCCTCGGTCTCGATGCCCTTGCCCAGCAGGTTCAGGCACGCCTCGTGCCCGCCGATGAGCCCGATGGTGGAGAAGTGCCCGGCGTAGCCGTTCTTGAGGTAGCGGCGCGAGAACGGGAACATGCCCGCCTCCAGCATCTGGGTGCACAGCTTGCGCTTGAACTCCAGCGCGTCGCGCGCCATTTCCGCGTACTCGGTGATCATGTCCAGGAAGTCTTCCTCGCCCTGGGCCAGGTACGCGAACTTGGGCAGGTTCAGGGTGACCACGCCGATGGAGCCGGTAAGGTCGCCCGAGCCGAACAGGCCGCCGGTGCGCTTGCGGATTTCGCGCAGGTCCATCTGCAACCGGCAGCACATGGAGCGCACGTCCTCGGGGTTGAGGTCCGAGTTGATGAAATTCTGGAAGTAGGGCGCGCCGTACTTGGCCGTCATGCGCAGCAGCATCTTGCCGGTGTCGGTGTCCCACGGAAAGTCGGGGGTGACGTTGTAGGTGGGGATGGGGAAGGAGAAGATGCGCCCGTCGGCGTCGCCTTCCAGCATCACCTCGATGAAGGCCCGGTTGAACATCTCCATCTCGGCCGCATACTCGCCGTAGGTGGAGTCCTGGAACTCGCCGCCGATGATCACCGGCTCATTGGCGATGTGCCTGGGCGGGGTCATGTCCAGGGTGAAGTTGGTGAACGGGCTCTGGCCGCCCCAGCGCGAGGTGGTGTTCAGGTTGTACACCAGCTTCTGCACGCCCTGCTTGACCTCGTCGTAGCTCAGCTTGTCGTGGCGGATGAACGGGGCGAGGTAGGTGTCGATGTTGTTGAACGCCTGCGCGCCCGCCCATTCGTTCTGCA
>JALHHV010000100.1:7859-15084 GCA_022837365.1 Desulfovibrio sp.
AGGTCGCGCAGGCTCCAGCCCGCGCAATACCCGGCCAGGCCGAAGGACAGGTCGTGCACGTGGAAATAGCCGTGGGTGTGGGCCAGGCGGATTTCCTCGGGGTATTTTTCCAGCACGTAGCGCGCCTGCACCGACCCGGCCATGTGCAGGATGAGCCCCTGGAACGAATGGCCCATGTTGGAGTTTTCGTTGACGCGCCAGTCGGACCGGTCGAGGTAGCTTTCGATCATCCGGGCCACGTCAAGGTAGGCCTCGTTCTGGCTGCGCAGTTCGCGGCGCTTTTCGCGGTAGATGATGTACCGCTCGGCCACGGCGTACAGGCGGGCCTCCATCAGCACGCGCTGGACCAGGTCCTGCACCTGTTCCTGCTCGGGCATGTCCACGCCGTCGAGCTTGGCCTCCACCCGCTGCGCCAGGCGCTTGCCCAGCAGGGGGTCCTTGATGCCGCTGGCTTTCAGGGCCTTGTTGATGGCGTGGGCCACCCGGTCCACGGACCAGGTTTCCACGCGGCCGTCGCGCTTGCAAATGTGTTGGGGCATGGGCAATGGCTCCCGGACGGCGGGCCGACGGATTTCCGCGCGCCAATGGCGCACGGCGGCGGGCCGCCCGTGGTCGGGCGCGTCGCGGGGGTACGTCGGTAACGTCCCCCGGCGCGCGGCGTGTTCCGTGAATCTTCTTGAGTCCGTTCCGGGCATCCGCGTGCCCGTGGCGGCAAGAAGCGCTCCGGCCAGGTCTTCTGGCTCTCCCCCGTCCGGCCCGCCTTCCCGGCGCGGGCGGAACCCGGTGCCAGTGGCGCTGCGGCGGCGGGACGGCGAACGGCGGGGTTCGCGCGCCCGGCCCCGTGGGCGGACGTTGCGCGCCATGCGCGCGGGGATCACAGCGGCGGGACCGCTCCGGTTTCGCACCGGATTCCCTTTGCCGGAGATCCTTGGAAATCTTCGTGGCTGTTTTTCGCGAGTACGGCTCAAGTGCGGCGCGGGTGCGGCGCACGTCGCCAATGCCTTCAGCATGTAGCAAAACCGGATGCCGGGTTCAACAGCCGAACGCGCCGCCGGCGGCCCAAAGCGCCCCGCCATGGCCCGTGGCCCTTGCCGCCCTAGGCGGAAAAAAAGCTCCCCGCCCGGAACCCCGTCCCGCCCGACCCGGCCTGCCCGCCACGGAGTGCGCCCCCGCACGAAACGACGACCAATCCGGAACCCACCCTAAAGCCCACGCGAAATCCGCCGATATGCCTCATGAGGCGTGGTGCATCCACCCGCCGGGGAGCGGACGTGGCCGACAAGTCGCTGAACACCATGCTGGTGGAATATTCGCTGCAACTCTTGCAGCAGGACATGCTGACCAACTCGCTGTTCATGGGCGGGCCCGTCGGCAGGTCGCTGCGCGACATGCTGCTGACCGAAAACCGGTCGCGGAAGGTTACGGACCCCACCGCCGCCGCGCTCACCGGGCGGTTGCGCTCCGACGCGGCCATGCTGCGCCAGGCATCGAACAACGTGTCCGAGGCCAAGTCCATCGTGGACCTGGCCAACTCGGCCGCCACGACGATCAACACCGCCCTCGCCCGCATGAAGGAACTGGCCACCGGCGTGTCCACCGGCACCATGACCTACGCCGCCGTGCAGGCGGAATACGATTCGCTGGCCTCGCAGATCACCCAGACCGTGGCCTCCGCCTCGTACAACGGCATCAGGCTGCTGGACGGTTCGGCCTGGGCCTCGGACGACCGGGTCGCCGCGTCCGGCGGTTCGGGCAACATCTCGATCCAGTCCGGCACCGGCAGCTTCAACCTGGCCCTGTACGACTTCTCGTCGTTCAAGAACGCCTTCGCCAGCACCCAGATTGACACCGCGGGCAAGGCCGCCGCCATGGTCACCACCCTGTCCGGGCACATCGGCACGGTGGCCACGGTGGCCGCCAACTACGCCGCGCGCTCCACCAACCTGGACAGCCAGGCCGCGGCGCTGGCGGCGCAGGCCGACATCATGGACACCGCCGCCGCCACCCGCGCCAAGGCCAACGAAAACCGCTCGCTGGAAGAACTGGTGCTGGACCTCCTGCTGCGCGAAACCGGCACCATCGCCGACAAAGAGGCCTGAGCCGCACGCGCCCCGGCGCCATCGCCCTTTCGTCATCGGCAGCGCCACTCTTGTCCGCAACATGGCCGGAAGCGCCCCGGTCCCCCAGCCCCGCACCATTCCTTGCGAACCGCCCTGATATCCCAGGCAGCCCCACACCCTTCCATTACCGCCGCGCTACATGATGTTACGAAATGTAACTTGTGGGCCGCCGCCGTTGACTTCGCACGGCTTCGGCGCGATATGCGCCTCGACGTGCCGGTGTGTCCGGCACGCGCGGCCCCGTCGCGGCTCCCGGCCACTGCCGGAACCACGCGGGACCGCATGTTCACCGGCTTCTGCCGCCCTGCCCGCGGCGCACCCACGGTTTTCATGAAGGAGAACCGACATGCTGAAGAAAACGACCACCCTGTTCGCCTCGCTTGCCCTTGCCGCCGCCGTCGCCCTGCCCGCGCTGCCTGCCTTGGCGGACGACGCCACACCCCCCGACGGCCGCCCCGGCCTGCGCAAGGAACACAAGGACGACCGCAAGGATCACCGTGACGACCGGCCCGGCCAGCGCATGGAACGCAAGGACGACCGGCGTGACCAGCATGACGGCCGCAAGGACGACCGCCATGATCGGAGTGACCGGCGTGACGACCGCAAGGACGGCCGCCCCGGTGATCGCCCCAAGGACGGCCCCAAGGGCGGCTCCGACAATCGCCCCGGCGACCACAGGGACGATCGCGGCAACGACCGTTCCGTGCCGCCCGCTGCCGCCGAATAGCATCCGGACGTGCCGTTCCCTGAACGGCGCATGTTGACGACGGACAGGGGCCGCCGACCTTCACCGGTCGGCGGCCCCGCATCGTTGCAGGGTCCCCGCGCGCCCCCGCGCCGCGCCCCCTGGCGGACATCTTGCCAGCCGCCGCGCACCATGCGAAAAGGCGGCGGCCATGCGGGGCACGCCCCCGCGCACCTCCAACCGGAGCCTTCCCATGCCCGCGCCCTTCGCGCTGCCCGTGCCCGTGGTCACCGTCGGCCTGCTGCTGCTCTCCAACGTGTTCATGACCTTCGCCTGGTACGGCCACCTGAAGTTCAGGGCCACGCCGCTCATGGTGGCCATCATGGCGAGCTGGGGCATCGCGTTCTTCGAGTACTGCCTGCAGGTGCCCGCCAACCGCGCCGGATACGGCCATTTCAACGCGGCGGAACTGAAGACCATCCAGGAGGTCATCTCGCTCTCCGTGTTCATGGTCTTCTCGGTGCTCTACCTGGGCGAGCCGATGAAGTGGAACTATCTTGTGGGGTTCGGGATGATCGTGGCAGCCACGTTCTTCATCTTCAAGGAATGGTGAGCAGGGAATCGGCGGCGTCGCCCGTTTCAGGTCGCCTGACGGCTCGGCGGCCTGTTCCACCCGGTTGCGGCCCCTCGCCTTGGCCCGGTAGAGCGCCCTGTCCGCCTCGCGCAGCAGCGCGTCGGCCCCGTCGCAGGGAGGGCTTGCGGCCACGCCCAGGCTCAGGGTGACGGAAAGCGGCCCGGCGGCGGTCAGCAGCGGCGCGGCCTGCACGGCCACCCGCAGCCGTTCCGCCACGGCCATGGCCTCTTCCGGGGCGGTGTCCGGCAGCAGCACGGCGAATTCCTCGCCGCCGATGCGCCCCACGGTGTCCACGTCGCGCACCTCCGCCCGGCAGATGGCGCTCAGGGCGCGCAGCACCGCGTCGCCCACGGCGTGGCCCCAAGTGTCGTTGACCCGCTTGAAGCGGTCCACGTCGATGGAGACCAAGGCCAGCGGAGTGCCGTAGCGGCGGTGGCGCTGCACCTCGTGCTCCAGCGCCTCCAGGAACCGCCTGCGGTTGGCCAGCCCGGTCAGCCCGTCGGTGGTGGCCAGCTCGCGCAGCCGTTCCTGCGCCTCGCGGTGTTCGGTGGTGTCGGTGATGATGCCGCAGTAGACGACGCCCGGCCCGTCGGCGCATCCGTCAGGCCCGTCGGCGTGCACGGGCCTGGCCTCGCCCCGCCACCAGCGCACCTCGCCGCCGGGCAGCACCAGACGCCCCTCGAACAGCCAGTCCCCGCGCCGCTCCGCCGCGTCGCGCAGCGAAAGTTCCCACACCGTGCGGTCCGCCGGGTGCACCGGCAGGGCCCGCCAGTCCCGCAGCAACAGTTCGGGGTCAAGGCCCAATGTCTCGCGGCTGCGCGGGCTGACGTAGGTGAACCGCCGGTCGCCGGGCATCTCGCGCCATTGCAGCACCACCCCCGGCACCGTGGCCGCCAGGGCCCGCAGGCGCGTTTCGCTGGCGCGCAGTTCTTCCACCATGCGCCGGTGGGCGGTGACGTCACGCCCCACGCCGTAGATCAGTCCCTGCTCGGGCACGAAGGTGGAATTCCAGGATATCCAGCGCCACGATCCGTCGCGGCACAGGTAGCGGTTCTCCACGTTGGTGATCACGCCGCGCTCGCGCAGCAGGTCCATCTCCCCCATGGCGGCGGCCCGGTCCTCCGGGTGCAGCAGCGACACCCACGGGCGGTCCAGCAATTCCTCCTTGGACCAGCCCAGCACGTCCTGCCACGCGGGGTTCATCTCGCGGAGGTAGCCGTCCATGCCGCCCACGCACATCAGGTCGGGCGACAGGCTGAACAGCCGCCGCCGGTCCTCCTCGGCGCGCCGGCGGGCGGACACGTCGCGCACGATGCCCGCCACCCGCAGGGGCAGGCCGTCGCCGGCACGCTCCACCACCCTGCCGGTTTCCTGGACCCAGCGCCACGCGCCGTCCGCGCTCCGCACGCGGTACTCCGTCTCGTACCGGGGCGAGAACCCGGAAAGATGCCGCCGCCGCGACCGTTCCAGCCCCGGCAGGTCGTCCGGGTGGACCAGAGCCCGCCACGACTCCATCATGGGCGCGCACTCCACCCGGCCAAGGCCCAGCACTTCGCCCCAGCGGGTGTCGCAGCCCACCTCGTCGGTGACCACGTGCCAGTTGAAGCTGCCGATGCCCGCGCCGTCCATGACCATTTCCAGGTGCTGTTCGCTGCGGCGCAGGGCTTCCTCGGCCCGGGTGCGGTCGGTGATGTCGTGGATGATGGTGTACAGCAGGACGCGTTGGAACAGCCGCACCGGTACGGAATGCGCCTCGATCTCGCGCACCTCGCCCGAGGCCAGCCGGTGGCGCGAGACGAAGCGCGTCAGCCGCCCCGCGCGCAGGTCGGCCAGTTGCCGGGCCTGCTCGTCGCCAGGCAGCGTGCTGATGGCGTGGACGGTCATGCCGCACAGCACCCCGTCCGGATAGCCGTAGAAGGCGGACGCCGCCGGGTTGGCCTCGATGATGCAGCCCGTTTCGGCGTCCACCAGCAGCATCACCGCCGAATGGTGCCGGAACAGCTGTTCGTACAGCGACACGCCGGGGGACAGGGACGCGGGAAGGCCGCAGGAGCAGGCCGCGGAAGGGCCGGTCACGGGAGCGGCCACGGGAGCGGCCACGGGCTCGGCCGGACCGCCGGGAACAGGCGAGGGGTCGCGCCGGGACTTCCGTCCCCCGCCGCTGCCGATCCCGGGCGTGCCGGGTACCTGCCGCCTGTTGCCATGCGCCATGTGCCGCCCTCCCTCTGCTCCCGTATTCTATGACCTTTCCGGGGACGATGCGCAAACCCGTTAGAATGGCGTCTGGCGCGGGCATGCGCCGGATGCGGCCCCGCGGGACGGGGCACCCCGAAACGCATGGCGCGCGGGAAAGGCCCCTCTCCCGCGCGCCGCAATATGTCACTGCGGGTAATGAACCGTCCAGGGGCTGTTTCCAAATTAGGATTTTCGTTCGTTGGCAAGGAAAATGAGCCTGCCATGAGGGAGTGCGGCAGCCGTTATGCGAGTCTTCGAGCATTACGGATGGCGACCGCAGAGCGTACTCTTATCGTATTCGACCAAAATGGCAGGAGCTCGCAAGCTCGCTTAACGGGCACGCTCCGCGCCCTTCGGGTCGGTCAGCCAACGGATGAAAGGACAATTTAGAAACAGCCCCTATTCCACCATCACGAACCTGCCGCCCTTGACCTGCAGCATGACCATGGAATCCTCGCCAAGGCCGTTGTGGTCCTGCGGCCCCAGGTTGAACACGCCGCTCACGCCCACCAGGCCGCTGGTGGCCTCCAGCGCGTCGCGCACCTTCGCTGGCTCCGTGCCCACCTTGCGCATGGCCTCCACCAGCAGCAGCAGGGCGTCCCAGGCGTAGCCGGAGTGGGTGTTGAGGGGGTACTGCGCGTCGTACTTGTACTCGTCGCGGTACAGGCGCACGAATTCGGCGATGACCTTCTTCTGCGGGTCGCTGTCGGGCAGGGCTTCCCAGGTCATCAGCTTGGTGGCGGGCATCAGGTCGCCTTCGGCCGCCTCTCCCGCCAGCCTGATGTAGGCCGGGTCGGGCAGGCCGTGGCATTGCAGCAGGGGCATGGTCAGGCCCAGGGCGTGATGGTTCTTGGACACGATGGACCCGGCGGGGCCGATGGTCCAGCAGATCACCGCCTGCGGCCCCTTACCCGCCAGCGCGGTGAGCTGGGTCTTCATGTCCACGTCGGTGGGCTTGAACTGCTCGGTGCCCACGATCTCGATGCCGTATTCCGGGGCCAGCGAGCGCAGCCAGCGTTCGCCGTCCTGCCCGAAGTTGTCGCCCGAAAGCAGCAGGGCCACCCTGGTCAGGTCATGCTTCTTCAGGTGGCCCAGCACCTTGCGCACCGCCGTGGACGACCGCTGGGGCGACTTGAAGACGTGGCGGGCGCTGCCGAAGTCCATGTTGCCCACCTTGCCTTCCATGATCACCGGGTCGCCGCCCACGGTCATCACCGTGGGAATGCCGGAGGATTCTATCTGACGCTTCACGGCCATGCCCTCGTCGGTGCGGGTGGGCCCGATGACGGCCACCACCTTCTCCTCGCTGACGAAGCGCTTGAAGGTCAGCACCGCCTTGGTGGGGTCGCCCTCGGTGTCGCCCAGCACCAGTTCGATGGGACGGCCGTTGATGCCGCCTTCCTTGTTCACCTTGTCCACGAACATCTGGGCCACCAGCTTGGTGGGGGCGCCCACGGGCGCGGTGGGGCCGGACAGGGCGAAGAACGCGCCGATCTTCACCGGCTCGGCCGCCTGCGCGACGGTGGCGGACAGCGCGGCAAGGAACAGCGC
>JALHHV010000100.1:15115-19248 GCA_022837365.1 Desulfovibrio sp.
ATCGGGCGCGATATCGGGCGCGGCATCGGCCCCACCATCGGGCTGCCGCAGGGTGTCCAGCACCGCCTCGCCGCCGTGCAGCACGTGGGCGCGCATGGCCTCGGCGGCTCCATCGGCATCGCCCGCCTCGATGGCGGCCACGATGCGGGCGTGGTCGTGGTCCGACCATTCCCCGGCCTCGCGCAGGGGCACCAGCGCGCGGATGATGCGCTCCACCACCCCTTCGATCTCGTCCAGCAGGCGGGCCAGCAGCATGGAGCCGCCCGCAGCCCGCAGCAGCAGGTGGAATTCGGTGTTCAGTTCGGCCAGCCGGGCCAGGTCGCCCCCGGCCGCCGCCGCGCGGAAGGCGGCCAGATTGGCGCGCAGGGCCTGCACCTGGTCCGGCCCGGCCCGGCGCGCGGCCAGCGCGGCCACGCGCGCTTCCAGCAGGGCGCGCACCTGCACCGCCTCTTCCACCTCTTCCGCGTCGAAGGGACGCAGCACGTAGCCCCCGGCGGAACGCTTCTGCAACAGGCCCTCCTGCTCCAGCCGGTGCAGGGCCTCGCGCAGGGGGGTGCGGCTGATGCCCAGTTCCGCCGCCAGGCGGTCTTCCACCAGCCGCTGGCCGGGCTCCAGTTCGCCGTCGATGATCATGCGCTTGAGCATGCGCGTCACTTCCTGCCCCAGCGACTGCTTGACCAGTCTCGCCATCAGTTGCCCTCCTGCATGACGGTGCCGTCACGCATGCCGTCCGTCATCCCGGCCGGTGTCGCTGCCTCCCCGTTGACCGGGCCAAGGAACGCCTCGCGCAGCAGTTCGTCGGAAAGTATGTCGGCAGAGGCGCCGGAAAACCGGATCTGCCCGCTGGTGATGATGTACCCCCGGTCGCAGATGGCCAGCGCGCCCAGCGCGTTCTGCTCCACCAGCAGCACCGAGCAGCCCATGGACGGCAGGTCGCGCACCACCCGGAAGATGGCCGCCGTGACCTTGGGGGCAAGGCCCAGGCTGGGCTCGTCCAGCAGCAGCAGGCGCGGACGGGCCATCAGGGCGCGGCCCATGGCCAGCATCTGCTGCTCGCCGCCGGAAAGATTGCCCGCGGGCTGGCCGATGCGCTCGCCCAGCACCGGAAACATATCCAGCATGCGGGTCAGGTCGTCGGCCACGGCGGCGCGCCCGGCGCGGCCGCCCTTCTTCAGGCGCAGGTAGGCGCCCATTTCCAGGTTTTCGCGCACCGAAAGCTGGGTGAACACCCGCCGCCCCTCGGGCGCCTGCACCACCCCGGCGGCCACGATGTCCGCCGGACGGGCAGGCAGCGGCGCGCCGTCCAGCAGGATGGCCCCCGACGCGGGCCGGGCCAGGCCGCTGACCAGCGAGAGCAGCGTGGTCTTGCCCGCGCCGTTCATGCCCAGCAGGCACACCGCCTCGCCCGCGCCCACGGAAACGGACACGTCGAACAGCACCTTCGCGCCGCCGTAGGAAAAGGAAACGTCGCGCAACTCAAGCATGCAGGCCGAACTCCTCGCCCCCGCCAAGGTAGGCGCCGACCACCTCGGGGTTGCGTTTCACCGCGTCGGGCGCACCCTCGGCGATCTTTGCCCCGGAACACAGCACCACCACCGCGTCGCTCACGCGCATCACCAGCGACATGTCGTGCTCGATGAGCAGCACCGCCACCCCGCGTGCGCGCAGGGCCAGGATCAGGCCGCCCATCTCGTGGGTTTCCGCCGGGTTCAGGCCCGCCACCGGCTCGTCCAGCAGAATCATGCGCGGGCCGCCCACCAGGGCGCGGGCCAGCACCAGCCGCTTCTGGTCGCCGTAGGGCAGCAGCCCGGCGGGCTCGTCGGCCCGGCCGGACAGCCCGGTGAAGTCCAGCGCCTCCATGGCCGCGTCGCGCATGGCCCGTTCGGTGCGGCGCACCCCGGGCAGGCGCAGCATGCTGGACAGCATGCCGGTGCGCACGTGGCCGTGCAGCCCCACCATGACGTTTTCCAGCAGGCTCATGGAACCGAACACCCGCAAATGCTGGAAGGTGCGCGCAAGCCCCAGGCGCGGCAGGCGGTGGGCGGCCATGCCGGTGATGTCCCGCCCGCCGAAGGCCACCCGGCCGGAATCGGGGCGCACCATGCCGGTCACGCAGTTGACCAGGGTGGTCTTGCCCGCGCCGTTGGGGAAAGGTCGCGTACCTCCAGCAGGCTCATGGCCGGGCCTCCCCGCTTTCCGGCGCACTGTGCCGCTTCCCGCGCCCCACGCCCTTGTGCAGCACGTCCCGCAGCCACGGGGAAACCCCGCGCGGCATGAAGATGAGCATGAACAGCAGCAGCCCTCCAAAGATCAGGTCGTGGTGCTCCTCGAACACGCCCAGCATCTGGGGCAGCACCGTGAGCAGCAGCGCCCCGGCCAGCCCGCCCCACAGCGAGCCCATGCCGCCGATGAGGCACATGGTCACGAACTCCACGGACTTGAAGATGTCGAAGGTCTTGGGCGCCACGATGCCCAGATAGTGCGCGTGCAGCGACCCGGCCAGCGAGGCGAACACGGCGGACAGCACGAACACCTGCACCTTGTAGCTGGCCGTGGGCACCCCGCAGGCTTCCGCCCCCGGCTCGGAATCGTGGATGGCCCGCAGGGCGCGGCCCACCGGCGAATGGACAAGGTTGCGCGCGGGGATGAGCAGCAGCAGGGCCACGCCCCAGGCCAGCCAGTAGAACGAGCGGTCGGTGTCGAACGAAATGCCCGCCACGGCCAGCGGCGGCACGCCCACGAAGCCGCTGGAGCCGCCGGTGACCTCGCTCCACTGCACCAGGATCACGTCCACGATGAGGTTGAAGCCCAGCGTGGCCATGACCAGATAGTTGCCCTTCAGGCGCAGGGTGGGCACGCCCACCACGGCGGCGGCCACGGCCACCCCGCAGGCGGAAACGCCCATGGCCAGCCACGGGTCCACCCCGTGGGCGGCGGAAAGGATGGCGCTGCCGTAGGCCCCCATGCCGAAGAACGCGGCATGGCCGTAGCTGATCTGCCCGGCATAGCCCATCAGCAGGTTGAGCCCGGTGACCACGATGAGGTTCACCGCCACCACGTTGAGCACGGTGAACTGGTAGCCCGACCGCAGGGCCAGCGGCAGCAGGGCCACGGCCACGGCCAGGGCCAGCCAGCCGCGCGCGAAGCGGCGGGCCGGGGGGGTGAGCAGCGGATGGCGGCCGGGGGCGGGGCCGGTTCCGGGGAAGGTCATGCGCGCCTCCCGGCGGCGCCGAACAGCCCCTGCGGCCGCACGAACAATACGAGGATGAGCAGGCCGAACACCAGCACGTCGCGGTAGGCGCTGGTTACGTAGCCCGCGCCGTAGCTTTCGAACAGCCCCAGCAGCACCCCGCCCGCCACGGCCCCGGCGAAGCTGCCGTAGCCGCCCAGCACGGCGGCGGCGAAGCCCTTCAGCCCCAGCATCAGGCCGATGTCGTACGAAAGCGACGTGATGGGCGTGATGAGCATGCCCCCAAGAGCGCCCAGCGCACCGGCAAAGGCGAAGGACAGCGTGGTCAGCCGTTCCACCTCCACCCCCATCAGCCGGGCGGTGCGCGGGTCCGCCGCCGCCGCGCGCATGGCCTTGCCCGTCACCGTGGCGCGGAAGAACCACGCCAGCGCCGCGATGCCGCACAGGGTCATGCCCATCACCCACAGGTTCTGCGGGGTCAGCACCGCGCCCAGCAGGCGGAAGGGCACGTCGGGCGACAGGGGCGGCAGGGCCAGGGGCAGCTTGCCCCAGCCCTGCTTCATCAAGCCTCGCATCAGCGTGGACGCGGCCATGGTGATGAAGATCAGGATGATCATCTGGCGGCTGCGGGCCGGGCGCAGGCACACCCGCTCCACCAGCGCGCCCGCCAGCGCCACGATGGCGATGGTGGCGGGAAAGGCCGCGAAGATGGGCAGCCCCTGGCTTGCCAGCAGGGAATACAGCACGAGCCCGCCAAGGCTCAGGAAGTCGCCCTGGGTGAAGTTGACGATGCCCGTGGCGTTGAAGATCAGGCTGTAGCCCAGCGCCAGCAGCGCGTAGACCGACCCGGTGGTCAGCCCGCTTGCGGTGTACTGCGCGAGGGCGTTGATGGCGTCTGGCGGCATGGAGATGTGCGTCCGGTTGCGGGAGGCCGGCGTGGGCC
>JALHHV010000101.1 GCA_022837365.1 Desulfovibrio sp.
GGCCGCGCTGTACGCCAGCGCCACGGCCGTGTTCGTGGGCGGATCGCTGGCCCGGCTGGGCGGCCAGAACTTTCTGGAACCGCTGACGCACGGGGTGGCGCCCTGCGTGGGGCCGTCGCGCGAAAATTTCGCGTGGGTGGGCGGCGGACTGGCCGAAGCCGGACTACTGATCGAGGTGGCCGACGGCGACGCCTTGGCCGAAGCCCTGCTGCGCCAACTGCGCAATCCCCTGCAACGCCAGGTGGTGCGCCACCGCTTCGAGGAATGGATGGCCCCCCGCCGGGGCGGCGGGCGCATGGCGGCGGAACTCGTATTGTCCGTGGCCGGGCTGCGCTAGAGACTGTCTCCGGGTACGGAGCGGGCAGGCTCCGCCGAATCTCGCCCTATGTGGTCCTGTCGGCGTGCGCGCCGCCCTCGTCGGCCATGCCTTCCCCGCTCCCGCAAGCATCCTCCGCGCCCTCGCCGCCGTTTCCGCAATGCCGGTCCATGCAGCGCAAGAGTTCCCCGCGTGAGAAGGGCTTGGCCAGAAAGCCGGAGCACCCCGCCGCCGCGCAGTCGTCGCGGAACTGTGCGCCGTCAGGGCGACGACCGGCGTGGGCGGCAGGCCCCGCTCGCGCTCCAGGTCGCGGATGGCCCGCGTGGCCCGGTAGCCGTCCATCACCGGCATCTCGATGTCCATGAACACCAGGTCGAACCGCCCGGCGGCGTAGGCGGCCACGCCCTCCTCGCCGTTGTGGGCCTCGGTGATGGCGCACGGCCGCCCGCGCAGGTACAGCGAAAAAAGCAGCCGGTTGCTGGGGCTGTCCTCCACCAGCAGGATGGACAGGGGCCGTCGCGGTCCGGGGCCGTCGTCGCCGGTCCGCGGCCCGGCCGGTGGCGGGGTGGCTTCCGGTCCGGTGACGGTGCCGTCGCCCGTGGCGTCCGGCCCGGCGGGGTCCGCCGTGCAGGCATCATCCGTGGCGGGCTGCATGGGCAGGGTGAAATACACGGTGGTGCCCCGGCCGGGGGCGCTTTCCAGCCAGATGGCGCCGCCCAGCATTTCCACCAGCGCCCGGCAGATGGACAACCCCAGCCCCGTGCCGCCGTACTGCCGGGTGATGGACGAATCCGCCTGCATGAAGCTTTCGAACACCACCTCCTGATGCTCCGGCGGGATGCCGATGCCCGTGTCCGCCACGGAGAAGAGCACCTCCACCCGCCGCCCCTGGGGCGCGCGGCAGGCATCCTCGGCCTGCGCGGGGGCGCGCGGCGCTTCGCCGTCACGACCCGGCATGCTGCCGTCGGCGGGCTGGGCCAGCACCATCACCCGCCCGGCGGGGGTGAACTTCACCGCGTTGGAGACCAGGTTGCCCAGAATCTGGCGCAGCCGCAACGGATCGCCCACCAGCGCGCCGGGCACGCCGGGCAGAACGGCCCAGTCCAGGCGCAGGCCCCGCCCGCCCGCACCGGCGGCGGGCTCCATCTGGCGGCAGACCTGCTCCATGAGTTCGCCCAGGCGGAAGCGCACATGCTCCGGCACCACCCGCCCCGCCTCCAGGCGAGAAAAGTCCAGCACGTCGTTCAGCAGCGCCAGCAGCGAATGCCCGGAACTGCGCAGCACGTCCAGATAGCCGCGCTGCTCCGGGGCCAGGGGGGTGCGGTCCAGCACGTCGGCCATGCCCAGCAGGGCGTTGAGCGGGGTGCGCACCTCGTGGCTCATGCGGGCCAGCAGTTGCGTCTTGGCCCGGCTGGCCGCCTCGGCGGCCTCGCGCTCGCGCTCGGCGCGGTGGCGTTCCACGCGCTCGGTGATGTCATGCACCGCGCCTTCGATGTACAGTTGTTCGCCGGTCTCGCCGGTCACCGCGCGGGCGGTCAGGGCCACGTGCACCACGCTGGCGTCGCGCCGGCGCAGGCAGGTCTCCAGCGACACCCGCCCCTCCTGGCGCAGGCGGCGCAGCAATTCCTCGCGCTCGCCGGGGCGCACGTAGAACTGCTCGCCGATGTCCGTCACCGACGACACCATCTCGTACGGCGACGAGTACCCGAACGTGCGCGCCATGGCCGGGTTCACCCGCAAGAAGCGGCCCTGCGGCGTGGACTGGTAGATGCCCTGCGCCGATTCCTCGAAGATGCGCCGGTAGTTGGCCTGGGCGCGGGTAAGCTCCCAGTTCAGCAGTTCCAGCTCGCGGTTGGCGCGGGCCAGCCGTTCGCCCGACTCCACCTTTTCCTGCAACGCGCCCAGCAGGCTGGTGCGGTTTTCCTCCAGCGTGGAGGCCATGTGGTTCACGGCCTGGGCCAGCTGGCCGATCTCGGCCATGCCCGCCGGGGGCAGCCGTTCGCTGTAGTTGCCGAGCGAAATGCGCCGGATGGCGTGCAGCAGTTCGTGCAGGGGGCGCACCATCCGGTCGGCGATGAGGAGCCCCGTGCAGATGGACAGCCCCAGGGCCACCGCCGCGGCCAGCAGGGTGTATTCCACGGCGGTGCGCAGGCGCGAGCGTTGCGGCTCAACGTCCACGAACACGGCCAGCGCGCCCACGGGCATGCCGCTGCCCCCCGGCAGGGGCTGGTAGCTGACCAGATAGGGCCTGCCCGCCACCTGCTCGTAACGTTGCAGGAAGGGCAGGTCCGGCCCCTGGCCGAAACCCTGCGTCCGGCCGAACGGCCCGGCCACCTCGCCCGGCCACCCCAGTAGGGTTCCCCCGCCGGACGGCACTCCAGGCGACGGGCCCTGCCCCACCCCCTGAGTCAGTCCCTGAGTCAGATCGGGCCGGTCCGGCCAGTCCGCCACGTCGGCGGTGCCGTCGCCGGGGAACAGCGTGCCGCGCGGCCGCTCGCCGCCAAGGTCGAACACCGCCACGTCGGCGCGCACCGCGTCTCCCAGGCCGCGCAACAGCGACCGGTTCATGGGAAACGACACCACCGCCGCCCCCACGATGCGTCCGTGCTGCCGGGCCGTCAGCCCTTCCATGTCCACCCGGCCGGTGATCTCCTCCACGTCCGAGGCGAACGGGGCGTACGTGGGCATCGGGGACAGCTGCGGCAGCTGGGGCGCGTTGCCCAGCGAGGCTTCCGGCAAGGCCGCGGGCCCCATGGGCGCGGGCAGCGGCGGACGCCGATGCTCCCCGCCGATGCGGGAACCGAACTGCTCCAGGGGCACGATGACAGGCACCACCGCCTTGATGGACAGGCCGTCGGCGGACCGGAACACGTCGCGCCGCGACAGCCCCCGCAACGCCTGGCGCACCACCAGCGCCCCGTCCATGGTGGCGCCGTTGGGGGTGACGCCGTTGGAGGTCACGCCGGTGGCGGGGCCATCCCCCGCGCCTCCGGCGGGCAGCAGGCGCACCACGGGCTCCGCGCCCATGTCGAACACCTCGATGCACGCCCGGGGCCACAGCCCGTGCAGTTCGGCCAGACGCAGGCGCAGCCCCGGCATGTCGCCGTCGTATTCGGTGCGCAGCCCGGCCACCACCCGCGCCAGGGCCTCGGCCGTGCGCGACAGGCGGATGAGTTGCAGCGAGGCCGCGTCGGCCAGGGTGCGCCCCTGGGCATGCAGATAGCTGTCGGTCTGCACCGCGGTCACCTGCACGAACACCGCGCTGACGATGCCCAGCGGCAGCAGGCAGACCAGGAGGCACCACCCCACCAGCCGCAGGCGCAGGCCGGGCGCGGGCGGCACCCGGCGCGGCAGCAGGTGCCGCAGCGGAAAACGCGCCCAATGGTGCGCAAGGATGGCGCGCAGGTGGCCGGTCATGGAAGTCATGAGCGTGCGAAGGGGAAAGGGAAGGGAAGGAAAACGGCCGCCACGCGCACGTGCTGCGCGACGATGCTGGCAAAGAGGTCTGCGACGCTGGACATGTGCGGGGCCTCTGGGGCGTCTGGGCCGGAAGGATACGATGTTTCGAACATAGCCAATCGCCATGGGGCGCGCAACGAGGCGAGGCCCGCAACGTGCCGTGGGGCTGCCCCGGCCCGCGCCGCATGGCGGAGCGCTGACGGGCATGACGGCCGGAACGGGCCGGAATGGGCCGGGGTTGCATCATGCGCTCACCTTGTTATGGTGCATGCTGCACGCTCGGGCGAAGCCGTCGCCCGGCACGACACGGGAAAGGAGGAGAGCATGCCCCGCTTCAGATCGCTGAAGACCCACCTGCGCGCGCTGCTCGCTTCCGCCGAGTGGGAAGAACACCTGGACGACATCGTGGCCCTGCCCGGCAAGGGGGCCGTGGGGCCGCTGCTGTCGTGCCTGCTGCTGGGCGGCGAGGCCAAATGGCGCGCCGTGGTGGCCCTGGGACGGGTGGTGGCGCGCATCGCCGACGCCAACATGGAGGACGCCCGCATCATCATGCGCCGCCTGATGTGGCACATGAACGAGGAATCGGGAAACATCGGCTGGGGCATCCCCGAGGCGTTCGGCGAAATACTGGCCTGCCATCCCCGCCTTGCCGACGAATACCACCGCATCCTCGTCTCGTACGTGCGCGAGACGGGCAAGGACGACAACTACTGCGACCACGCCCCGCTGCGGCGCGGGGTGTACTGGGCCATCGGCCGGCTGGCCCAGGAACGGCCCTGCCTGCCCGGCTTCGCCGAAACGGCCGTGCCCGCCCTGCTGGCGGGCCTTGCCGACTGCGACCTGCCCGCGCGCGGCACGGCGGCCTGGTCCCTTGGCGTGCTGTCCGCGCCCGAAGCCCTGCCCGCCTGCTGTGCACCGTGGGCGAACTGGCCCAATGCGCCGCCCAGCGCATCGAATCCCGGTGCCTGCCGCCCACGGGCAACGCCATGCCCGACGCCGACGCCAAGGGTACGGCGGCGTAGCCCCGCACGGCATTCCCCCACGAACAACCCCGCCCGCCTTCACTGCGAAGACGGGCGGGGTTTCTTTTCTCATACGCCACGGCTTCTGCCTTTGCTTGTGGCAAAGGCGGGAGCCGCTCGAAAAGAGGATTTTTGCTCCCCGGCAAGGAAGGCGAGTTCCGGGCGTGGGGAGTGTATTTGGGCATACTCGACCCGCGCACGGAGCGAGCCTGACGTAGCCGGGGGGCAAAAATCCTCTTTTCGAGCCTAGAGGTCTTGGCGGTACTGCATGGACTGCCGCAACGTCTCCCGGTCCATGAACTTGACCTCGGACCCCAGCGGGATGCCCTGGGCAAGGCGCGTCACGCGCACCTGCGGATACTGCCGGGCGATCATGTTGCGGATGTAGGTGGCGGTGTTTTCCGCCTCAACGGTGGTGCCAAGGGCCATGACCACCTCGCGCACGGCGCCCTCGGCCAGCCTTCTGGTCAACCGGTCCAGTTCCAGCGAATCGGCGTGCAGGTTGTCCAGCGGGACCAGCAGGCCGCCCAGGATGAGGTAGTGGCCCTTGTAGAAGCCGCCCTCCTCCAGGGTGAGCAGGGAATCCCACTCCGACACCAGACACAACGTCTCGCCGCTGCGGGCCGGGTCGGTGCAGATACCGCAGGGGTCCACGTCGGTCAGCGCGCCGCAGCGCCCGCACAGGTGCAGGTTGTCGCGCAGGTCGTGCACGGCCCGGCCCAACCGGCGGGTTTCGCTGGCGGGCCACTTCAGCAGGGTCATGGCAAGGCGCAGGGCCGACTTGGGTCCAAGGCCGGGCAGCCGGGAAAGCTGCTCCACCAGCGCCTTCAGGGGTTCGGGCAGTCGCTGCACGGACACTCCGGGTTACATTGCGAAAATCGGTTGCTCTTGTCGCCGGTACGTCGCGAACCCCATGCAGGGTACCCCCGCGCGACAGGATTTTCGTTCTCCGGCGGCGCAGGCACCGCAGAGGCGTCGCCGCAGGTCCCCCTTCCGAATCAGGAGGCGTCGCCACAAGAGGGGATTTTGTTCTCTGCCAAGGAAGAGCGCCGTTTTGTGAAGGGAGTGTACTCTTCTCGTACTCGACCGGAGCAAAACGGCGTTCTGACGCAGGCAGAGGGCAAAAGTCCCCTTGTGGCGACGCCTCCTAGAAGAGGCCGGGGATCTTCAGGCCGCCGGTGAGCGCCCCCATCTCCTTCTCCATCATCTCCTTGGCCTGGCGCAGCCCTTCGTTGACGGCGGTGAGCACCAGGTCCTGGAGCATTTCCACGTCGCCGGGGTCCACGGCCTTGGGGTCGATGGCGATGGACAGCACTTCCTGCTTGCCGTTGACGGTGACCTTGACCATGCCGCCGCCGCTGGTGGCTTCAAGGGTGCGTTCGGCCATGTCGGCCTGGAGCTTGCTCATCTTGGTCTGCATGACCTGCGCCTGGCGCAGGAGGTCGTTCATACCGCGCATGGATTCCTCCGGATGGTTCTATTGGGGCTGCCCGTCGGCCAGCGGCCGGCAGGACAGCATGGTGGCCCCGAACTGCTCGCGCAGCAGGCCCACGGCGGGGTGCCGTTCGGCCTCGACGCGCAGTTCCGAGGGGGTCTTGATGCGGGTGGCGGGGGGCTGCACCTCCACCGTGGTCCCGTCGCCGAAATAGGCGCGGGCATGCTCCGCAAGGGCATTCTGGTTGCTGGGCGAGCAGAGCTGGTTGTACAGCGTGCTGAAATTCGTCTCGATGGTCAGCCGCCCACCGGCACAGCGCCCCCGAACACGTTGCAGCACGGACAGGCCGTTGCCGCCCTCTCCGTTGCGCTCCAGGCAATACTGCACGAAGCCGTCCCACGTGCCGCTGCCCTGGGGGACGGGTCCGGATGCGCCGGACGCCGGGTCAAGCGCATCCGGACCACCGGGAGCAACGCCAGCGTCCGGTGCGGGGTCCGACGCAGCGTCTGGCGCGGGGTACGGCACGTCGTCCCATGGCAGCGAGGTGCCGGACCCGCCGCGCGGGGACACGGGGTCCGCCGCCGGGGCGGGACGTTCCGGACGGGGAAAGCCGCCCGCGCCCGATACGCCGGACGCCCCCGATGCCCCCGATCCCCCCGATCCCGAGGACATGGACGGCGCCGACGCCGCAGCCTGGGCCCGCGCCTGACCCGGACCGGGATACCGCCCCTGCGGGGGCTGGACCTGCCGGACCTGCTGGATCTGCTGGACCGGCTGGCCAGGCTCATCGGGCTGAACCGCCTGGGCGCCATATCCGCCCGGACCGCCAGCTTGTCCGCCAGCTTGCCCGCCCGCCTGTCCTCCGGGCACGCCGCGCCCTCCGGCGGAACCTCCGGTCCCGCCGCGCGACAACTGCTCCAGCGAGACGAGGCGCGGCAGCATGGCCAGGTTCAGCAGCAGAAGTTCCAGCGCCATGGCCGGTTCCAGGCTGGTCAGCACCCGGCGCTGGCCTTCCAGGGTCATCTGCCAGCAGGCGTGGATGTGCGAAATCTCGAACTTCGGGGCCCATTCCAGCCACTGGCGGGCCTCTTCTTCGGGCAGGTCCAGCGCGGGCAGGGCGGCCTCGCCCGCCTGGCGCAGCATGAACAGGTTGCGCCAGGTGGCGGCCAGTTCGCGCAGAAAGAACCCGATGTCCACGCCCTTGTCCAGCAGGTCGCGCACCACGGCGGACACCGCCACGCAGTCCTGCGATGCCAGGGCCTGCATGACCTCGAAGAACAGTTCCTGCCCGGCCAGGCCCAGCACGCCGCGCGCGCCCTCCACGGTCAGGCGGTCGCCGCCCAGCGCCAGCACCTGCCCCAGCAGCGACATGGAATCGCGCACGCTGCCCGCCGCCCGCCGCGCGATGAGCCGCACCGCCGCCGGGTCGAAATCCTGTCTCTCGCGGGTCAGCACGCCGGTCAGGTGGGCTTCCAGTTCGTGCTCGGGCAGCCGCTTGAAGGTGAAGTGCTGGCAGCGGCTGATGATGGTCACGGGAAATTTGTGCGGCTCGGTGGTGGCCAGCACGAAGGTGACGCGCGGCGGGGGTTCCTCCAGCGTTTTCAGCAGGGCGTTGAACGCCTCGCGCGTCAGCATGTGGGCTTCATCGATGATGAAGACCTTGTAGCGGCCTTCCATGGGCGCGTAGCCGATGGCCTCGCGCAGGCGGCGGGCGTCCTCGATGCCCCGGTTGGACGCGCCGTCGATCTCCACCACGTCCACGTGGTTGCCCATGACCACCTTGCGGCACTGCTCGCAGGTGTTGCACGGCTCGGCCGTGGGGGCCTTTTCGCAGTTCAGCGCCTTGGCCAGGATGCGGGCGATGGTGGTCTTGCCCACCCCGCGCGTGCCGCTGAACAGGTAGGCGGGGGCCACGCGGTCTTCCGCCGCGGCGCGGGAAAGAATGGCCTTTACCGTCTCCTGCCCGGCCACCTCGGCAAAGGTCTGCGGGCGGTATCTGGCGGTGAGGGGGGCGTTGCTCATGACGATGCGGGCCTGCTGCGCCGCCTGTCCCGCCCGCCCCGCGAGGGCGGGGCCGGAGGAACGGGGCGCGGGTTGATGCGTGCCGTGGGACAGTGCGGCAGTGGGACCGGGGGCGTTACGGGCGATGCGAACGTCCGGGGCCGCAACGCGCGCCGCACGCCGGGACGGGTGCCCGGCGTGCGGCGATCATACACGGACGGACCCTAGATGGTATAGCGGTGCAGCCAGTGGGCGTAGGCCGGATTTTCGCCCTTCACGGCCTTGAAGTACTCGCCCTGCAAGTGCTTGGTCACCGGACCGGCGCTGCCCTTGCCGATGACGCGCAGGTCCACCTCGCGGATGGGCGTCAGTTCGGCGGCGGTGCCACAGAAGAACGCCTCGTCGGCGATGTACAGTTCGTCGCGGGTGAACTGCTGTTCCATCACCTCGTAGCCCAGTTCGCGGGCCAGGGTGATCAGGCTGTTGCGGGTGATGCCGTCCAGCACCGAGGTGAGCGGGGTGGTCTTGATGACCTTGCCGCGCACGATGAAGATGTTCTCGCCCGTGGCCTCGGACACGAAGCCCTGGGTGTCCAGCATCAGCCCTTCGTCGTAGCCGTCGGCCTTGGCCTCCATCTTGGCCAGCACCGAGTTCACGTAGTTGCCGCACGCCTTGGCCTTGGTCATCATGGCGTTGACGTGGTGGCGGCAGAACGAGCTGGTCTTGACGCGGATGCCGTGTTCCAGCGCCTCGGGGCCAAGGTACGCGCCCCACGGCCAGGCGGCGATGATGGTCTGCACCGGGTTGTCGCCGGGGTACACGCCCATGGCGCCCGCGCCCACGAACGACAGCGGCCGGACGTAGCCTTCGGCCAGCTTGTTGCGCTTCAGGGTTTCTTCCACGGCGTCCACGAGCTGGTCCACGGTGTACGGAATGACCATGCGCAGGATCTTGGCCGAGTTGAGCAGGCGCTGCATGTGCTCGCGCAGGCGGAACACGGCGGAACCGCCGTCGGCGCACCTGTACGCGCGAATGCCCTCGAACACGCCCACGCCGTAATGCAGGGTGTGGGTCAGCACGTGCACGTTGGCTTCGTCCCAGGGCACCTGCTTGCCGTCGAACCAGATGGTTTCCGCTTTCTGGACCATTGTTCCTACCTCTCGGAATGGTATGCCCCGCGTCTTTCGGGGGTACGTTGGCGGGGCACGCCGACGGGCCACGTTGCGGCCAGCGATGGCGGCACGGCCGTGCCTCGGTGATGACGAGCGTCGCGCGCCGGGGGTCCGGCGCGTCGCGTGGATGAAGACGTGCCACGCTAATCAAGGCACCGGGCAAGGTCAAGACGCGGCGGGGCAGGAGGGCGGGCTACGCCCCCATGCCCCCTCGTGCTCTCTCGTCCGCTGACATGCGACGGACACGGAAACGCGGGGCGACGACGGAAGGCACAACCGTCATGGTCCGGCCCCCTCCGGACGGCCTTCCCGCCCGCGTGCGACCCCTTTGCGGTCGAAGCGCGCCGAAACCCCCGTGGTAGGCATGCGGCATCCCCACACTCCAACAAGGAGATGCCCATGGCAGCCTTCTCTCGCGGGCGCGCGTCCCGCCACGCCCCGGGCCAACGCTTTCCCGAGGCCATGTCCACCGAGGATTTTCTGCGCAACGTGGTGTTCGCCAAGCGGCCCCGCCCCGAACAGCAAGGGACGACGCCCGGCAACGCAGCGCTCGGCGCGCCCCCCACGGCCAACCCCGGCGCGCGCCCGGCCCCTGCGTCCTCCCTGCCCGCCTCCGGAGCAGGCCGCCCCGCCGCCGCGCCGTCCGGAGAACTGCCGCCCGTGCTGGACTGCCAGTGCGCCTTCTCTCCCGACGGCAGGCTGCGCGCAAAGCAGGAACGCTGCGGGGGGCGCGTCACCACCTACGACTACGCCCACGACGAGCGCGGCCACCTGACCGAGGCGCGCCGCGACGGCGAAGTAGCGGAACGCTACGCCTACAACGCGGCGGGCCAGCGCACCGAGGCGCGGGTGAACCCGCTGCCCGGCATGTCGCGCGACGCGCTGCGGACCATGGAGACGGAGCGCGCCTTTGCCTACGACGCTGCGGGCCGCCTCGTGCGCGCTGGGCGGGCACGCTACATGTACGCCCCGGACGGCACATTGCGCTGCCGGGAAGAGGGTCGCACCAGCACGTGGTTCTACTACGGAAACGG
>JALHHV010000562.1:0-419 GCA_022837365.1 Desulfovibrio sp.
GGTTCCGCGCCGCTGTCCGGGTCGAAGTGGTCGTGCCCGTAGAGCAGGTTGGCGCAGCTTTCGCGCCAGCCGTGGTCCGGCCCGGCCCGTTCGGGAAACCACCAGCCATGGTCGGCCTGCACCACGTCGGGCGGCAGGGCGTCGTCGGCGGCGGCCAGAAAGCGCGCCTGCCCGTGGGGGGACACCACCCGCACCGCATCGCCGTCGGCAAGGCCGAGGCGGGCCAGCGCATCGGGGTGCACGGCCACGCGGGGTTCCGGACGCAGGCGGCGCAACGCGTCGATCTGCCGCCCCTCGGAATGGAAGAAGGGCAGCACCTTGCACCCGGACATGAGGATGAAGGGGTACTCGGCCGCCACCTCCGGCGTGGACACGGGCGACAGGGGCGGCTCCACGTACACCGGCAGGGGCGGGCGGCC
>JALHHV010000562.1:448-2182 GCA_022837365.1 Desulfovibrio sp.
TCGTCGCGGACCTCGCCGGAATGCGGGCCGAAGGCCAGCCTGCGCCGGGCCAGCACGCACCACAGCTTGTGGAAGTAGACCACGTCGTCCTGCTCCAGCCAGTGGGCGGCGGGCAGCACCAGGTCGGCCAGCTGGGCCGTGGGCGTCAGGAAGAAGTCGGAGACCACGCTGAACTCCACGTGGTCGCGCAGGGCGGCTTCGATCACGTCGCCCCGGGTGGCGGTGAGCATGGGATTGGTGCCCACCAGCCACACCGCGCGCGGGCGGTACGGCTCGCCGCTGACGCAGGCTTGCCAGAAGCTGGGCTGGTGGCACCCCGGCCCGAAGGGAAAGCGCCCCGCGCCGATCATGCGCGCCTTCTGCTCCGGCGACAGCAGGTGCATGCCCAGCACCTTCTTGTTTTCCAGCGGCGACTTGCAGCGGATGTCCGGCGGGGGCACCCAGTGGACCATGCCGCCCGGCACGTCGAGGTTGCCGGTGACGGCCATGAGCAGCAGCAGGGCGCGCCCGGTCTGGAAGGCGTTGACGCTGGTGTCGATGCCGTTGCCCCACAGCAGGCAGGCGGGCTTCACCGTGGCCAGCGTGCGGGCGGCGGCGCGGATGTCTTCGGCGGGCACGCGGGTGACGGGCGCGGCCCATTCGGGGGAGAAGGAGCGCACGTGGTCGGCAAGCTCGGCGAAGCCGGTGCAGTGCCGCTCCACGAAGTCCGCGTCGTGGAGCCCCTCGCCGATGATCACGTGCAGCAGGGCCAGCGCCAGCGCGCCTTCCGTGCCGGGGCGCAGTTGCAGGTGGCGGGTGGCCGCGCGGGCGGCGGAGGTGCGGCGCGGGTCGGCCACGATGACCTGTTCCGCCCCGCGCAGGGCGCGGCGCATCATGGNNNAGCCAGCCCATGGTGATGGACGAGGCGATGACGCGCGGCAGGAAGCAATTGTGCCCCGGCGTGACGAAGTTGGGCGAGCCCAGCGCATGGATGAACCGCCCGGTGAATTCGGTGTACGGACGGCCCGTGCCTTGGCACAGCCCGATGTATTCCGGGCCGGATTCGCGCCGCACCCGGTCGAAGGTGGAGGCCATGAGGGTGAGCGCCGCCTCCCAGCCGATTTCCTTCCACTGGCCCGCGCCGCGCGGCCCGGTGCGCAGCAGGGGACGGCGCACCCTGTCCGGGTGGGCGACCAGTTGCGGCCCCGCCGCCCCCTTGGGACAGATGTAGCCCCGGCTGGTGGGGCTGTCCGGGTCGCCGGTGACGCGCACCGGGTTGCCCGCCTCGTCCAGATGCACCAGCACCTGGCACACCCCGTGGCAGCCCCGGCACGAGGTGCGCGCCACGCGCCGGGCCAGCCGCAGGGCCGGGCGGGATGATGGCGGGAAAGAGGGGCGGCGCGCGGGCCGGGAAGGGGGCGGGGGCAGCGGTGATGGCATGGCCGGCTCCTTGGCGGGGGGAACCTTGAGGGGGGCGGGGGCCTCGGCCGTGCCGCGCGCGGACGGGACCCTGATTCCTGTGTGTCCGCATTGGATTGTCATGTCAATGTGCGCACGTGTGGTTGCCGGGTGGCTGCCGGATTGACCCATCTTCGTATTTTGTATACGGTATGCAGCAACAGCCGCGCCCGTGCGCGCGGCCGTTTTTTCCCCCCTGGCCCACGCCGGCCTCCCGCAACCGGACGCACATCTCCATGCCGCCAGACGCCATCAACGCCCTCGCGCAGTACACCGCAAGCGGGCTGACCACCGGGT
>JALHHV010000563.1 GCA_022837365.1 Desulfovibrio sp.
CTGTTCAGGTTATGATTTACTTCGATCCTCCGATTGGTTTTGGACTTGTGGCATAAACACCGCAGTGGACAACCATTACAATTTTCAGCTTCGTAAATACTTATTTTTGAAATATATCCGCTATCCGTTTTCCGTTTACTATCTCCTACTTTCTTCATATGCTGCCCCATAGGACAAACAAAGTAATCTTCCTTTTCATTGTAATATAAATTTTGAGCAAGAAAAGCATTGTTTCTGAATGCTTTCTTCCCTTCTTTGTGAAAATAATTGTACTTGACAAAAGGTTCAATCTCGTTTCCTTCCATGAATTCGTAATTTTCTTCGCTCCCATATCCTGAATCGGCAACTCCTTTATCCGGGTAAAAACCATAACGATTGCAAAATCCTTTCATAAATGGAATAAAAGTTAGTGTATCTGTGGGATTAGGGAAAAAATCATAGTGCGTTAAAAATTGGTTCTCTGTTCCTATTTGAACATTGTATGCCGGTTTGAGTTGTCCGTTCTTCATATGATCTTCTTTCATACGCATGAAGGTTGCATCGGGATCAGTCTTGGAATAACTGTTCCTGTCTCCCAAAATAGCCAGGTGCTTTTCATATTCTTCAAGTTTTGGCAACTGTTTTTCCTCAAGTGTCTTTATGGCTTTTTGTTCTGCTATTAAGAGCTTCTATCCTCCGACGTAGTTCTTTACTGTCGATAGGCAGAGGAGGCTGGTCTTCCATTTGATTCTCTATGGCAATTCCTTCTTCAATCTGTTCCAATACCTTACGGATTTTTTCTTCTAATTTTGCTTTGTTCTTTTCTACTGTCTTCTTCCACACAAAAGTATAACGATTGGCGCGGGATTCTATCTTCGTCCCGTCAACATAAATGACATCCAAACTTAAATATCCCATATCTACCAGCATAAGTACAACTTGTGTAAATATCTGGTGAATATCCTCCTTTAAATGACAGGAACGAAAACGATTGATGGTGTTGTGATCTGGCTGCTGACCTCCTGAAAGCCACATAAAACTGATCCTGTCTGCAAGTGCCTGCTCAATTTTTCGACTCGAATAAATATTGTTCAAATAACTGTACAAAACTACTTTCAGCATCATTCGCGGATGATAGGCACTCGTTCCTCCTCCCTTATAGGTGTCAATAATTTGAGCAATATCCAAATTATCGACTATTTGATTGACCAGGCGGGCAGGAGAATCTTGTGGTACTTTTTCATCCAAACTTGCAGGAAACAGAAGGATTTGTCCTTGTTCATTTGATTTAAAAACTACTCTCGACATATCTCATTTTATTGATTTACAGCTATAAAGATACAAAAAACAAACATTCCTGCAAATATTTTCTTCCTATTTTTATCGCAATATCCAATAAAAAAGAGACTGTCTCTACTTTTGAGACAGCCTCT
>JALHHV010000564.1 GCA_022837365.1 Desulfovibrio sp.
CGCGATGCGCGCGGGAATGGCGGCGGCAAGGGCTTCCGTGGCGTCCGGGGCCAAGCCGGGCGCGGGGGTGACCTGCGCCGTTTCCGTGGCCAGGCTGACGGTGACCGAGGCCACGCCCTCCATCTGGCCCACGGCGCGCTCGATGCGCGCCGAGCAGGCCGCGCAGTGCATGCCGCGCACCGCGTAGCGCAGCAGGCCGTCGTCGGGGGCGGCGGAGGAAGCGGGGTCCGGCAGCACCGCCTCGAAGCCCAGGTCCTTCACCCGTTCGGCGATGTCGTCCAGATGCAGGGCGGCGGGGTTCCATGCCACGTCCATGGTCTCGGTGGCCAGGTTCACGCTGATGCGCGACACCCCGTCCATCTGCCCCACCATGCGTTCGATGCGGCCCGCGCACACCGCACAGGTCATGCCCCGCACCGGCAGCACCAGCCGGGCAAGGTCCGGGGCGGCAAGGGAGGGAGAAGCGGACGGCGCGTCGGCCTGCCGCGAGGAATCAGCCTGTTCGGAGGGGGCGGCCTGCTGCGGGGTGTCGGCCCGTTCGCGGGGGTCAAGCGGTCCTGCGGGGGTGGTCATGGCGGGCTCCTGCGGCCAGCGGATGACGGAACCGTGCCGCCGTCGCCGACCGAAATGACGGCTCCGAATTGCGGCGGCGTGTTGCCAAACCGCGCCCCGGAGCCTATGGTGTTGAAAGAAGTTCTCATTCAAGTAACCCCGCGCCCGCCGCAAGGCAAGGGCGCGCCCGCCCACCGCGACACGCAAGCCCAAGGAGCCTGACCATGCCCACCGTCACCGTGAAGGGAATGTCGTGCAACCACTGCAAGATGTCCGTCACCAAGGCCGTTGCCGGGGTTTCCGGCGTCAAGGATGTGGAGTGGATGTCAGCCTGGAAAAGGGAGAAGCCGCGTGGACCGAATCGGCCCCCGTGGACGTGGAGGCCGTGAAGGCCGCCATCCGCAAGGCCGGGTTCGATACGGAGTAGCCCCTTCCGGGCCGCGCCGGACGCGGTCCTCTTGCAGACGGCGGACATGAAAAGAGCGGGACGGCATGGCCGCCCCGCTCTTTGCGTTTCCGAAGGGAATCCCCCTGCCAGGGGTTGTTTCCAAATCAGGATTTTTGTTCGTTGGCAAGGAAAAAGAGCCCGCCATGCAGGGAATATACTCTTATCGTATTTGACCGGAATGGCGGGCGAAATTTGACCGCGTTGCGCTCGATGCCCGTAACACTCGCAAGCTCGCGTAACGGGCACGCTTCGCGCCCTTCGGGTCGGTCAGCCAACGGGCAAA
>JALHHV010000102.1 GCA_022837365.1 Desulfovibrio sp.
GCACGGGGTCTGCCCGGGGAGGCGTCGCATCCCCCCTTTTCGCTTGGACAAAGCGAAAAAAACGCCGTATAGGGGGGTGCGCCGCCAGAGGCGTGCCCGCCAACCACAACGGCAAAGAGTTCACATGACCATCCGGGATCTGCTCGTCGAGCACAAGGACGCCATCATCCACAAATGGATAGACGCCATGTACGGCACCTATCCGTTTGATACCGTCGGGTTCCTGCGCAGCAGCAGGGACCAGTTCTCCAATCCCGTGGGGCACACCACGGCGGCCTCCGCGGTGGTCATCTTCGACGCCGTGGCCGGCGACGACGTGGACGACGCCCGCCTTTCCGAGGCCATAGAGGATGTCATCCGCATCCGGGCCATCCAGAATTTCACCCCCGAGCAGGCCGTGGGCGTGCTGTTCGTGCTGAAGACGGTGATCCGCCAGATGTTGCGGTCCGCCATCGTGCAGCACGGGCTGCACGACGCCCAGCTGGAGGTGGAATCGCGCATCGACACCGTGGCGCTCCTGGCCTTCGGCAAGTATGCCGCCTGCCGCGAACGCCTGCACATGATGAAGGTGGACGACTTCAAACGTGGATACGCCCAGCTCCTGCGCAGGGCTGAACGTATATTGGACAAGCCGGTAGGGGAACCGGACACGCAGAAACCGATAGCCTAGCAGCGAGGTAACGGAATGTTCATTTCACTTTTAGCGGTCATTGCGCTGGGTTGCATCGCCTGGCTGGGAGCGGCCTCAGGCTTCCAGTACCTTATCGGGGTGGTGTTGCCGTATGCCGCGGTGCTCGTGTTCATCGGCGGTTTCGTCTGGCGGATCGTGGACTGGGCCAAGTCGCCCGTGCCCTTCCGCATCCCGACCACGGCCGGCCAGCAGAAGTCGCTGGACTGGATCAAGCCCGCCCGGCTCGACAGTCCCTTCACCACCGCCGGCACCGTGGGGCGCATGCTTCTCGAAGTGCTGCTGTTCCGGTCGCTTTTCCGGAACACTTCGGTCGAAATCCAGAAAGGCCCGCGCGTGGTCTACTATTCGGCCAAGTGGCTGTGGCTTTTCGCGCTGCTGTTCCACTACTGTTTCCTGCTCATCTTCATCCGGCATTTCCGGTTCTTCCTCGAGCCGGTGCCCTTCGCCCTGACGGCCATCGAATTCGTTGACGGCATCATGCAGATCGGCGTGCCCCGCATGTTCATGTCCGACGTGCTGGTGGTGGCCGCCCTGGGCTTCCTGCTGGCCCGCCGCCTGTTCAGCGAGAAGATCCGCTACATCTCGCTGGCCAACGACTACTTCCCGCTGTTCCTGCTGCTGGGCCTCGTGGGCAGCGGCATCTGGATGCGCTACTTCGCCAAGGTGGACATCGCCGCGGTCAAGGTGCTGACCATGGGCCTCGTGACCATGAATCCCGTGCTGCCCGAAGGCATCGGCGCGGCGTTCTTCATCCACATCTTCCTGCTCTCGTGCCTGCTTGCGTACTTCCCGTTCAGCAAGCTGATGCACATGGGGGGCGTCTTCCTCAGCCCCACGCGCAACCTGCCCAACAACACGCGCGCGGTGCGCCACGTGAACCCCTGGAACCCGCCCAAGAAGTACCGCACCTACGCGGAATACGAAGACGAGTTCCGGGAACTGATGGAAGAGGCGGGGCTGCCTGTCGACAAAACCTCTGAAGAAGCCGCTGCCGCCGAGTAAGGAGCCGACATGTCCAAACTGCCAACTCCCGACAAGCTGATCGCGACCATCCCCGCCTTCCCCATGGAAGGGTGGATGGACACCAAGCCGGACTTCAAGCCCGGCACGTGGTGCTATCCGGCCAAGGTCGAAAACATGCGGGCCCTCGGCATGCCGAACCCGCACGAGTGGTCGGCCGACCAGGAAGACTGGAACCTGCCGGAGAACTGGGAAGAGATCATCTACGAGGGCCTCAAGGAGCGCTTGGCCAAGCACCGCTCGCTCAAGGTCTTCATGGACATCTGCGTGCGCTGCGGCGCCTGCGCCGACAAGTGTCACTTCTTCATCGGCACGGGCGACCCCAAGAACATGCCCGTGCTGCGCGCCGAGCTGCTGCGCTCGGTGTACCGCCGCGACTTCACCACGGCGGGCAAGCTGCTGGGCAAGCTGGCCGGCGCCCGCAAGCTGGACAAGGACGTCATCAAGGAGTGGTTCTACTACTTCTACCAGTGCACCGAATGCCGCCGCTGCTCGCTGTTCTGCCCCTACGGCATCGACACGGCGGAAATTACCGCCATCGCGCGCGAACTGCTGCACGAGCTGGGCCTTGGCATCCACTGGATCATGGAGCCGGTGTTCAACTGCAACCGCACCGGCAACCACCTGGGCATCCAGCCGCACGCCTTCAAGGAAATCGTCGAGTTCCTCTGCGAGGACATCGAGACGGTGACCGGCATCAAGATCAACCCGCCCTTCAACGAAAAGGGCCACGAGATCGTGTTCATCACGCCCTCGGGCGACGTGTTCGCCGACCCCGGCATCTACACGTTCATGGGTTACCTGATGCTGTTCCACGAAATCGGGCTGGACTACACCCTGTCCACCTACGCCTCGGAAGGCGGCAACTTCGGCTCGTTCACCACCTTCGACATGGCGAAGAAGCTGAACGCCAAGATGTACGCCGAAGCCGAGCGCCTGGGCTCCAAGTGGATCCTCGGCGGCGAATGCGGCCACATGTGGCGCGTGGTGCACCAGTACATGGACACCTTCAACGGCCCCACCCCGCCCAAGATGGAGACGCCCAAGTCGCCCATCACCGGCACGGTGTTCAAGAACGCGGCGTCCACCAAGATGGTGCACATCGCCGAGTTCACGGCCGACCTGATCAAGCACAACAAGCTGCGCCTCGACCCCAGCCGCAACGACCACCTGACCGTGACCTTCCACGACTCGTGCAACCCGGCGCGCGGCATGGGCCTGCTCGAGGAACCCCGCTACGTGCTCAGGAACGTGTGCAACAACTACGTGGACATGCCCGAGAACACCATCCGCGAGCAGACCTTCTGCTGCGGCGGCGGTTCCGGCCTGAACACCGACGAAATCATGGAAATCCGCATGCGCGGCGGCCTGCCCCGCGGCAATGCCCTGCGGTACGTGCAGCAGAAGCACGGCGTGAACACCATGGCCTGCATCTGCGCCATCGACCGGGCCACCCTGCCCCCGCTGGCCAACTACTGGGCCCCCGGCGTCACGGTCTACGGTACCCACGAGCTGGTGGCCAACGCCCTCGTGATGCGCGGCGAACAGAAGCGCACCATGGACCTGCGGCAGGAAGAACTGCCCGGTATGGAGGATGAATAACCATGTATAACGGCAAATACATCATCCCCGGCATCGTGATCTTCGTCGGGCTGTTCACCTTCCCCTTCTGGTCCAACCTGCTGACGCCCAAGTACGAGCGTCCGCAGCTGGCCATGCCCGCAGACCAGAAGGAATGCATCGAACCGGCCGAATACATGCGCGCCGAGCATATGCACATCCTCGACGTGTGGCGCGACCAGGCCCTGCGCGAAGGCAAGCGCGCCTATGTCGCCTCCAACGGCAAGGTCTGGGACATCAGCCTGCAGAACACCTGCATGAAGTGTCACGCCAACAAGGCCGATTTCTGCGACAAGTGCCACAACTCCAACAGCGTGAGCCCCTACTGCTGGGATTGCCATGTGGCGCCGAGGGGGAACCAGTAATGAGCACCACCAGAAGACAATTCCTGAAGATCGCCGGGCTTGCCGCCTTCGGCCTTGGCACCTCGAGCGCGCTGGACGCGGCTGACGCGGTCGCCAAGGACATGCCGGGCGCCAAATACGAAGTGGGCGAAAAGCACCTGGCCGCCAAGCGCTGGGCCATGGTCATCGACACCCGCAAGCTGGAATCGCGCGAGGACTTCGAGCGCATCATCCACGCCTGCCACACGGTCCACAACGTCCCCTCGATTCCCAACAAGCAGGAAATCAAGTGGATCTGGACCGACAAGTACGACCGGGTGTTCACCGACGACATGAGCCAGCATCTGTCCCCCGCCGTGCGCGAAAAGGACTACCTGCTGCTGTGCAACCACTGCGAGAACCCGCCCTGCGTGCGCGTGTGCCCCACCAAGGCCACCTTCAAGCGCGCCGACGGCATCGTGGTCATGGACTACCACCGCTGCATCGGCTGCCGCTTCTGCATGGCCGGGTGTCCGTACGGCGCGCGCAGCTTCAACTTCGGCGATCCGCGCCCCTACCTGAAGGACGTGAACCCCGCGTTCCCCACCCGCATGCGCGGCGTGGTGGAAAAGTGCACCTTCTGCTCGGAGCGGCTTGAGGTGGGCCTGCAACCCGCCTGCGTCGAAGCCTCGAACGGGGCCATCCTGTTCGGCGACCTCGACGACCCGAACTCGCCGGTGCGCAAGGCCCTTGCCGAGAACTTCAGCATTCGCCGCAAGCCCTCCATCGGGACCCAGCCCGGCGTCTACTACATCGTGTAGGAGGAGAAGCCATGATCGAGAAGGTTCTGAAAGGCTCCCCGGCGTTCTACATCTGGCTGCTCTTCCTTGGCGGCATCGCGAGCCTGGGCGTCTTCGCGTACATCTTCCAGCTGAAATACGGGCTGACCATCACCGGCATGAGCCGCGACGTTTCGTGGGGGCTGTACATCTCGCAGTTCACCTACTTCGTCGGCGTGGCGGCCTCGGCCGTGATGCTGGTGTTGCCCGCCTACTTCCACCACTACAAGAAATTCAAGAAGATGATCATCCTCGGCGAGTTCATGGCGATCTCGGCCGTGCTGATGTGCATGCTCTTCATCGTCACCGACATGGGGCAGCCGCAGCGCATGCTGAACGTCATCCTGCACCCCACGCCGAACTCCATCATGTTCTACGACATGATGGTGCTGATGGGGTACCTGTTCATCAACGCGCTGGTCGGCTGGGTCACCCTTGAAGCCGAGCGCCACGACGTCGACCCGCCCAAGTGGATCAAGTTCTTCATCTACCTGTCGGTGGTGTGGGCGTTCTCCATCCACACCGTCACGGCCTTCCTGTACGCGGGCCTGCCCGGCCGCCACTACTGGCTGACGGCCATCATGGCCGCCCGCTTCCTGTCCTCGGCCTTCGCCTCCGGTCCGGCCATCCTGCTGCTGCTGGTCATCGCGCTGCGCCGCCTGACCGGGTTCGATCCGGGCCGCGAAGCCATCCAGACCCTGACCAAGATCATCACCTACGCCATGGCCATCAACGTGTTCTTCTTCCTGCTGGAAGTGTTCACGGCCTTCTACAGCGGCATGCCGGGTCACCAGCACCCGCTCACCTTCCTGTTCGTGGGCCACGACGGCCACGCCTCGTGGGTGGTGGGCTGGATGTGGACGGCCGCCGTGCTGGCCATCCTGTCGCTGTGCCTGCTCATTCCCCCGCAGATCCGCGACAACGAGCGCGTGCTGCCGTGGGCGCTGGGCATCCTGGTCATCGCCAGCTGGATTGACAAGGGCCTGGGCCTGCTGATCGGCGGCTTCACCCCCAACCCCTTCGAGACGGTGACCGAGTACGCGCCCACCTTCCCGGAAATCATCGTCACCGTGGGCATCTATGCCATCGGCCTGATGGTGCTTTCCGTGCTGTGGAAGATCGCCCTCGACGTGAAGAAGGAAGCGGGCACCTTCTAGCCCCCTGCCTTCACCCTGCCTGATTGCAAGGGCCCGTGCCGGATGGCGCGGGCCCTTTTGCATGCCC
>JALHHV010000103.1 GCA_022837365.1 Desulfovibrio sp.
GCCGGGCCTACAGCAGGTGCAGGTACGGAATGGCCACGTAGACCAGCGTGCCGAGCACGATGACGTAGCCCGCGCACACGGCCAGGGTGCGGTTCATGATGCGCCCTTCGCAGCCGGTGAGGCCGGTGGCCGCGGTGGCCACGGCGATGGACTGGGGCGAGATCATCTTTCCGGCGGTGGCGCCCGCGGCAGAGGCGGAGACGATCCAGGCGCTGTCGATGCTGATGCGGTTGGCCACTTCCATCTGCAACTGGCCGAAGAGCACGTTGGACGAGGTGTCGCTGCCGGTGACGAAGGTGCCCAGCGCGCCCAGCAGCGGCGAGATGAACGGGAAGTAGCTGCTGGTGGAATCGGCCACGGCGATGGCGATGGTGTTGATCATGCCGCTGGCGGCCATGACCTTGGCCAGGGCCACGATGGAGACCACGGTGATGCCCGAGTACACAAGCTTCTTGGCGGTGCTGCCGAGCACGCCGGTGATCTCGCGCACCTTCACGCCCTGGATCATGCCGCCGATGTAGGTGGCGATGATGATCAGCGCGCCGGGGGTGGCGATCCACTTGAAGGTGAAGGGAGTGTCGCCGTAGATGCGCACGGTGGTCTTCACGGCGCCCAGGGCGTCGCGGATGGCCGGGAACAGGTTGCTGCACAGGATGATGAACGCGAACACCAGGATGTACGGCAGCCAGGCCTTTACCTTTTCGGCGGCGGGGATGGGGGCGACCTCGGCGGCGGTGTCGCGGTGGAACAGGCGGGCCCAGACGATGGTGGCGATCATGCTGCACACGCTGCCGATGAGGCACGGCAGTTCCGCGCCCATGTACTTGGCGGTGTACAACTGCGGGAAGGCGAAGGCCAGGCCGGAAACCAGGGTGGCCCAGAACACACCCTTGATGCCCTTGAACCCGGCAGTGAGGATGATCAGCAGGTAGGTGATCAGGATGATGAACACGAACAGCTGCAACGCGGTGTAGTAGCTGATGGTCTCCACCGGCAGGCCGGTGACGCCCGCCATGGTGACGATGGGAATGCCGATGGCCCCGAAGGCCGTGGGCACGGTGTTGGCCACCAGGCAGATCACCGCCGCGAACATGGGCTGGAAGCCCATGGCGGCAAGGATGCTGGCGGGAATGGCCACGGCGGTGCCGTACCCGGCCACGCCTTCGAGAAAGCCGCCGAAGCCCCAGGCCACGATGAGCACCAGCAGGCGCTTGTCGGTGGTGATGGACGAGAGCATGCGGGTGATCACGTCCATGCTGCCGGTGTGGCGGGCAAGGTTGTAGGTGAACACGGCCGCGATGATCACGATCATGATGGGCCACAGCGCCATGGCGGCGCCTTCCAGCGCGGCGGAAAGGGCCATGAAGGCGGGCATCTTCCACCAGCCGAACACGGCCAGGGCCAGCGTGCAGACCAGCGTGAGCGCACAGGTGCGGTAGGCGGGCAGCTTGAGCACGACGAGCGAGAAGATCAGCCAGACGATGGGGGCGAGCGCCGCCGCCAGTTGCAGATAATCCATGGACGCCATTGTGGGATGCACCTCCGAAGTGGGCGTTCACACCACCCGGCACTTCCTCACGCCGCGCCGGATGAATTGGTTGCTCAGACAATGAGCGGCTTGGTAGCACTTCGACCCGGCAGCGTCAAGATTCGGGGTGGGGAGTTGCAATGAAGCTGCGTCGCATGCGCGAGGTGCAGTGGAACACTCGGCGTGCGACATGCACGCGATAGAAAAATGAAAGATGCATTTCACAGCATATGCGACAGAATATGCCGTCCATGAATGTCATGTTGCGGAAATATGCTTCATAAACAGGAACGGCTTCGGATGCCATGCATCCAAAGCCGTTCCATGATGGATGTCGTGTGCGGTGTTATCGGGAATCAGCACGCGCATGGCGTGCCGCGATGCGAAAACATCATGCGTTGCAATCGTCCTCGAAGTGGCTGTGCTTGGCGTTGACCCCGCGCACGGCGAAAAACACGCTTTCGCCGATGTTGGTGGAAAGGTCTCCGATGCGTTCCAGCCGGCGGCAGATGATCAGGAACGACAGCGCCGCCTCGATCTTGTCGGGGGTGGTCTTCATGTACTGGATGACCTTGAGGGTAAGCTGGCGCAGCGCGCAGTCCACGCCCTCGTCCAGTTCGGCCAGCCTGCGGCCCAGGTCGGCGTCCATGTCCACCACGCTTTGCACGGCCTGATGCACCATGTTGCGCACCAGCGGCACGTACGCCTTGAAGTCCTCGTCGAAGGGCAGCGGCGGCAGGGCCACCAGCGGCATGGTGCGTTCGGCGATGTTGGCGGCCTCGTCGGCCATGCGCTCTATGTCGTTGGCGATGCGCATGGTGGCCAGCACGGTGCGCAGGTCCTGGGCCAGCGGGCTTTCGCGGGCCAGCAGGCGCATGCCCATTTCGTCGATGCAGGTTTCCATTTCGTTGATGGCGTGGTCGTGGGAGGCCACGGACCATGCTCTGGCCTCGTCGCGCTGGCAGTAGGCTTCGATGCAGCTGTCGATGGCCTGCTCCACCGTGGCGAGCATGGCCAGCAGCTTGTGGCGCAAGGCGTCGAGACGGTCGGTGGTCAGGTTCCTGGCGTTGGCCATGGCGCGCTCCTTCCGTTGCCGGGCCACATTCCGGATGCGGACCCGCATGTGCATTCTTTCACGTGGATCATGCCATCTTTCCGGACGGGGCGAAACCCCCTCCCCGCCTGTTTCCCCGGGGCGCCGGTGGCGGGGGGGCCGCCGCCACCGTGAACGGAAACGCCCCGGCGGCAGGCCGGGGCGTCGGTGCAGGCGTATGGCGAGCCCGGCGCTAGCGGCGCACACCCTCGAAGGCGATGGAGATGATCTCGTAGCTGATGCGGCCGCGCGGGGCCTCCACCACGATCTCGTCGCCTTCTTCCTTGCCCAGCAGCGCGCGCGCCACCGGCGAAAGCACGGAAATGGAGCCCTGGGCGTAGTCCGCCTCGTCCGGGCCGAGCAGCGTGTAGCGCTTGGCCTCGCCGCTGTCGAGATCCTCGATCTCCACGGTGGCGCCGAACATCACCTTGTCGCCGGACAGGGAGTCCAGGTCGATGACGTTGAACTGGGCCATGCGCGATTCGATGTATGCGATGCGGGCTTCGAGCATGCCCTGGCGTTCGCGGGCGGCGTCGTACCCGGCGTTTTCGCGCAGGTCGCCCTCTTCGCGGGCTTCCTTGATGGCCTGGATGACCGCCGGGCGTTCCGACTTCAGGCGTTCCAGTTCCTTCTTCAGTCGTTCGTAGCCTTCGGTGGAGATGGGGATGCTGCTCATGCTCGTTCCTTGCGATATCTGGGCATGGTCTGTTGCCGGGCAAAAAGAAAGTGTCCCGCCGTCGGGGCAAACCCCGCGCAGCGGCACAGTTCGGCGCCGCCATCCGGCGGCACGTCGGTTAATATAGGCCAGCCGGGCGCGCCGGTCAAGATGCCGGAAACCCGGATCACGCGCCGCTCCGCCGCCAGCCCCGCAACCGGGCGGGACGACTGGGCCGCTTGGCCGGCCGGGGTTGACCGCGCGCCGGACCTGCTGCATCGTCAGCATGGACCATCCCCCCGAACACGGGTGCCGCGCGCCTGCCGCGCTGCCCGGCACCGCACATCCCGGAGGCCGCCATGCCCGAGTACACCACCACCCTGCTGATCCGTGGCGAGGAATGCGACTACGACCCCGAGGAACACCTGGCCCGCATCCCCTGCGAGAACTGCGGCCACGTCAACGAAGTGGAGGTGTGGACCGACGATGCCGGGGCGGCGGACTTTTCCGGCTTTGCCTGCGAGAATTGCGGGCATTGGAACGGCCCCGGCTAGGGGTGTCTCCAACCTGATGTGGGGCCCCCTTCAGGGCATGGTCACCTCGCGGTTGTATTCGCGCACGGCCTTGTCGATCTTGCCCTGGATGATCTCGATATCCGCGCGGGCGCGCCGCACGTAGGCATCCACGCAGGCCCGGTAGGCGCCCATCTTCTGCCGGTACAGGTCCCATTCCCAGGCCTTGTCCCCCGCAAAGGGGCGCATGGGCGAGGTGCACTGCGCGTCGGGGTAGTCGCCCCCCAACTGGGTGGCCTCCGCCCGCGCGGACGTTGGCAGGCCGCCTAGTAGCGCGGTCCCCAGGGCCAGGCACAACAGCGCCGCCGCTGCGCGTCCCGCGCGGCCTGCGCAGCCGGGGCACCTGGCGTGGCTGCCGGTCATGTCGTTCGTCGTCATGTCGTTGTCCAGCATGGCGTTCTCCTGCCGTGGCCCGCATGTGGCGGAGCCCCGGTCTTTCCCGCAGATTCCGGCAAAAGCCCCGCCCCTGTCAACGTATCGGGGCGCCCTGCCCTTCGCCATGGGGCGTGCTTCCCGCACGCGCCGCAGGCTGGCACCGATCTTGCTCCTTTCCGCCCCAGACACGGGAAGGGAAATTTCTGCACGACGGAGGCGGGCGTGGCCATAGACGGCATCTACAACAATCTCGGCAGCATGATGGTTGTCCACCGCACCACGGGACAGGACGCCGATGCAGGACGTGCCGCGTCCGGGGCCGAGCAGGCGCAGACGGCGGACGGCGGCCTTGCGCGCCTGACCGACAGCGCCAGCCTTTCCGCGCTGAGTCCCAAGCTGCGGTCCACGCTGGAAGATATTTCCGAGCGCGGCGGCAACGTGCTGGAAACGCTGGAACAGAACGTCGCGGACCTCCAGGAGGGGTTTCTGGACACCCTTTCCGCCCGGCTGGACGAGGCCGGGGTGTCGCTGAACGAAAAGCTGACCCTGTCCATGGATGACGAGGGGGCGCTGTCCGTGCTGGGCGACCACCCGGACAAGGCGCGCATCCAGCAGACCCTGTCCGGCGCGCCGGAGCTCTCTTCCGCCTTCGGGGAACTGGCCTCGCAGTCGGAGATCATCCGCGACATCCGCAACCTGCGCCGGGTGGTCACCGCGCGCGTGGGCGCGGCCGCCTACGACGCCGTGGACGCGGCGACGGCGGACGGCGCATCCGAAGGGGCCGCATCCGCCTACCGGGTCAGCCTGAAGGGGGCCATGTCGCACTTCTATTTCGGCAGAAACGCCTAGCCGCCCTGCTCCACGGCGCGCATCCCTTGCCACCGGGCGCGAAAGCCCGTATAGCCCCTGTTCCGGCCGGGCCGGGGAAGCGGGCGCAACTCGCCAGGCGCGTATGCCCCGCGACACCTTGCCTTTGCCGGAGACGGCATTATCATATGCGAAGCGGGATGGTGGCCCGCACCACGGCACGACACGCCGTTCGCCGGACACCGCCGTACGTACGGGGGCGCCCTGGTTTCGACGGGGATGTGGAAGCCGGAACTGCAGGCCGAGGCGCCGCTGGCCTCGTAAAAAGCGGCACAAAAAGTAATTGCCAACAATTACGAATACGCTCTGGCTGCCTAATTAGTGGCCACGCCGAACCGTCCGACGCCCGATACGTCGGCGAGGTGTAACTTCATCGGGCTGGCATCCAAGGGCGCTCGCCGCTGCGGATGTAAGAACTACAGGTGAGCTGGTCTAGGGCCGCCCGGTCGGGGGCCAAGCCCGTGACGACAATTGTTCCCGACATAAGCCTGTAGACGTTTCGCGTGGAATGTTCTCGGACGCGGGTTCGATTCCCGCCGCCTCCACCATTT
>JALHHV010000565.1:0-852 GCA_022837365.1 Desulfovibrio sp.
GGCCCCTGCCTTCAGTTCGGCCACGCGCAGCAGCAGGTCGCCGTTGGCGTCCATGGCGCGCTCCAGCGGATGCGGGTTGCAGCCGCCGCGCACCTCGTTGATGCGCGCGGTGTTGAAGGCCATGCCGCAGTTCTCGCAGATCATGTTCGGCCCCTGCTGCCGGTACCCCTTGCCCTCGCGCCAGCACACGTCGCAGGCGTCCAGGGCCGCGCGGGCCGCGCCGTCGGGGCCCTTCACCACGAAGAAGCGGATCTCGACGCCGCCGTCCTTGAAGGCGTAGAACCGGGCCGTATCGGAGATGTCGGCGGCCTTGATGCGGACCGTCTCGCCCTGGGGCTGCACGGTTTCGTACTTGCCGCCAAAGCCGAAAAAGGCGTGGGCGGCGCTGGATATCGCCAGCGGGGCAAGCAGGGCCAGCACCATGAGCGCGGCCGGAAGGACAAGACGGAAAAATTTCATGCACTGCTCCTGAAAAGAACCACACGGACGTACCGCACCACATAGGCATGGCCGTCAGGGGAAGCAACCGCTGACCGGGCGGAATGCCGCCCCGCACCCGTTGCGCGCCCGTTGCGCGCCGGACCCGACCGGGGTACTTCGGGGTACGTCGCGGTGTCGGCGCCCGTTCGTCCCCCCCCCCAGACCCCCGCCCCGGCCAGCCTGTCCGACCTTGCGGCCGCATCCACAGGGAGAAGCCATGACCCCGGCCATCGACCGCGCCCAAAAGGCCAGGATAGCCTACACCATCCACGAATACGCGCACGACCCGGCGGCGAAATCTTACGGCCGCGAGGCGGCGGACAAGCTGGGCGTGGACCCGGCCCGCGTGTTCAAGACCCTGGTGGTGGCCGC
>JALHHV010000565.1:893-1337 GCA_022837365.1 Desulfovibrio sp.
GCGCCTGCCCACGGTCATCGACGCCTCGGCGCAGGGGTACCCCACCATCTACGTCAGCGCGGGCCGCCGGGGCGTGGAGATAGAACTTTCGCCCGCCGATCTGGCCGCGCTGACCGGGGCCGCCTTCGCTGACGTGGCGGCCTGAGCCGCCCTTTCCCGCCATACTGCCCGCAACGGAAACGCAACGCGGGGCGGATGGCCGCCCCGCGTTTTCGTGCATTCCGGCCCGGCCGCTGCCGGGCTTCGCGCTACGCCTTGGGGCGCAGCAGGCGCAGGCCGTTCATGATCACCAGGAACGAGCCGCCGATGTCGGCCACGATGGCCATCCACAGGCTGGCCACCTGAAACACCGCAAGGCCCAGGAACAGCGCCTTGAGGCCCAGGGCGAAGCCGATGTTCTGGCGGATGACGCCCAGGGTGCGGCGCGAATGACGCACCAGCCAG
>JALHHV010000104.1:0-5432 GCA_022837365.1 Desulfovibrio sp.
AAACAAAATTGCATCAATATACATACGGCACATACCGGAATTACCCGGTCAACAGCCCCACCGCGCCCCGGCGCGCAGCCTTCGCCCCCCCGCACAGGCACTGGAGAACGGCATGAGAATTTCCTCCACGGTGCATTACGCATCCCGGCTGCTGGTCAACCTTGCCCTGCACGGCCCGCAGGACGGGCCCCTTTCCGCCTCCGAACTGGCCGAGCACACCGGAATTTCCGTCAAGTTCATCGAAAAGATCATCCGGCAGCTGCGCACGGCAGGCATGGTCCGCAGCGTTCGCGGGGCCGCCGGCGGCCACGTGCTGACCATGAACCCCGACGACGTGACCCTGGGCGACGTGCTGCGCGTGGTCGAGGGCGGCGTGCAGCCTCCCAACTGCTGCGTGGGCGCCGACTGCGACGACGCCCCCTGCCGCTGCAAGGCCGCCTGGACCAGCGCCGCCAAGGCCCTGGAAGAAACCCTGGACCAGTTCACCCTTACCGACATCATGCACGGCGCCGAACGCCCCGACGACTGCGCCCACATGGCCGAAGGGGACAAGGACGCCCGCCCGGCGCCCTCGCCCAAGCTGAACGGCAACAAGCCGCTGAACACGCCGCGATACGGCAGAACGCCCCGTGCCCTGCGGGGCTGCAATACCCGAATCTGCTCTCACCAAAGCCAATAAGTGAAGGAGAAACCTGGCATGAAGAAACTGCTCATTCTTGGGGCAGGTGCCGGCGGCACCATGCTCGCCACCAAAATGAGGAAAAAGCTCAGCGAGCGTGAATGGGAGATCACGGTCATCGACCGCGACCTCACCCACCATTACCAGCCCGGCTGGCTGTTCATACCTTTCGGCATCGACACCCCCAAGGGTTGCGAGAAGGCCAAGAAGGACTTCATTCCCCGTGGCGTGAACTTCGTGAAGGATACCATCACCAACGTGGATCCGGAAGCGAAGGTGGTCACCTGTGAAGGCGGCAAGTACAGCTACGACTGGGTGGTCATCGCCACCGGCTGCCGCATCGCCCCCGACGAGGTGGAAGGTCTGCTGGACGACTGGCGCGGCAGCATCCACGACTTCTACACCCCCGACGGCGCCGCCGCCCTGCTGCCCAAGATCAAGAACTTCAAGAAGGGCCGCCTGGTCCACCACATCTGCGAAACCCCCATCAAGTGCCCGGTCGCGCCGCTGGAATTCGTGTACCTGGCCGACTGGTACTTCACCAAGATGGGCGTGCGCGACAACATCGAAATCGAACTGGTCACCCCGCTGACCGGCGCGTTCACCAAGCCGGTGGCCGCCAAGATCCTGGGCGAACTGTGCGACAAGAAGAACATCAAGGTCACGCCCAACTTCGTGGTGGACAGCGTTGACGCGGGCAACAAGACCATCGCCTCCGTCACCGGCGACGAGATCAACTACGACCTGCTGGTCACCATTCCCCCGAACATGGGCCAGCAGTTCCTGATCGATTCGGACATCGCCGACCCCATGGGCTTCATGGACACCGACAAGGGCACCCTGAAGTCCAAGAAGTACCCCAACATGTACGTCATCGGCGACACCACCAACGTGCCGACCTCCAAGGCCGGTTCCGTGGCCCACTACGAGGCCGACATCATCGCCGAAAACCTGATGTCCGACATCGACGGCAGCGAACACTACCACCACTTCGACGGTCACTCCACCTGCTTCATCGTGACCGGCTACGAAAAGGCTTCGCTCATCGACTTCAGCTACGACGTGGAACCGCTGCCCGGCATGTTCCCCTTCCCCGGCGTGGGCCCCTGCGAACTGCTGGGCGAAAGCTACATCAACTACTGGGGCAAGCTGATGTTCAAGTGGGTGTACTACAGCCTGATGCTGAAGGGTCACGAGTTGCCGTTCGAGCCGAACATGTACCTGCACGGCAAGGACACTTCCCTGATGCGGAAGAAGTAAGCCGGAGGCGCAAATGACCAACGAAGAACTCATTCTCCAGCGCCTCGAGGCCATGGAAGAGCGGATCGCCTTCCTGCACGAGCGCGCGATGGGCACCAAATACTTCATCGAGGAAGTGACGCCCATCGGCAACCACGCCTTCCGCCTGATGGTGGAAGAGTTGCAGGACGTGCACGGCAGGGTCCATCTGGACGACATCTTCGAACTGCTGCGCCGTGGCCTGCGCGGCGTGCCGAACCTGAACTACTGCCTCGACCAGCTGGAAAACCTCATCGACCTGTGGCGCACCATGCACCCGGCGGTGGCCCCCACCTGGCCCCACATCATCGAGGGGCTGGGCAAGTGGGAGCAGGACGGCGTGTTCGCCAAGCTGACCGCCCTGAAGGGCGCGGGCGGCAAGGTGCTGGACGCCAACACCCCCGAAGGCATCGAGAAGATGGGCGAGGCCCTCGCCTTCATGACCGTACTGCTGCAAAAGCTGGCCGATCCCAACGTGCAGGCCTTCCTGGCCCGCGCGGTGGACATGCTGGCCAAGCTGGACCTGTCGCAGGCCAAGCCCGTGGGCATGTTCGGCATGGTCGGGGCTCTCGGTTCCAGGGAAGCCAAGGAAGGTCTTGGCGTGGCCATGGAAGTGCTGAAGGCCCTCGGCTCGCTGAAGGGCGACGGCTGCTGCGCCTGCGGCTGCGCCGCCCACGCTCCCGCCGCAAAGAACGACTAGCCGCATCGAACGGACCCGCCGTCGCCGCCCGGCACGGCGGGTCCTTTTTACCCCCATCTTGTGAAGGAGATGTCAATGTCCGCGACCAACATGAGTGCCACCCACCGCCGCGTGCTCGTGGTCGACAACGACCCCGCCGAGCGCGAACGCCTTGCCGGGCTGCTGACGGCGGAAGGACATGCCGTGCGCACCGCCGCCTCCACGCCCGAGGCGCTCGAGGCCGCCGCCAGCTTCCGCCCCGACCTGATCACCCTGGAAATGGACCTGCCGAGCCCCGGCGGCACGGTGTTCTACGCCCGGCTGCGCCGCAGCCCCGCCCTGCGCGAAACCCCCGTGGTGGTGGTGAGCGGCGTGGGTCCCCGCCCGGCCCGCCTGGCGCGTCGCGTGCCCACCCACCAGAAGCCGGTGGTCCCCGCCGTCCTGCTGGACACCATCCGCAGGGCCGTTCCCGCCCAGGCGTAACCGCGCCGCAACCACGACATGACGGGCCGGCGTCCGCCGTGCCCCACCCAGGCCCTGCCTGTCCCTGCCCGCCCCTACCTGCGCAATTCGGACTAAATCAGTCAAATTCATACCTGCAACGTAGGATTTGCATGGCCCGCGCGGAGCCCGCGCAGGCTCCACGCCGGTCACGGACGCGCCAAATGCTGCGGGGCTCCGTGCCTTTCGGCAGGGAGCCCCGTGCGTCACGTGCATCGGCCACTGGTGCGGCGCAAGAAGGAGGAAACCGCCGCGCGCGGCCTGAGCCCGGCGGCACGGCAGGCGCGGGGGTTGCCGTCCCCGCCGCCGCTCCGCCTGCCGCCGGTTACTGGGCCGCACCCTCCGGCAGCGGGAAACAACGCAGCCAGCGCGCCGCGAGCTTTTCGGCCCGCGTCACGTCCTTGTCCTTCATCCTGTCGATGAGTTCGCGGCGGGCCTCTCCGGCCTTGGCGAAGCCCGCCGTAACGGCCAGGTCGAACCACATGTACGCGCGCACTTCGCTGGCGGGTACGCCCGCGCCGTCACGACACATGGTGCCGAGCAGGTGCATGGCCTTGCCGTTGCCCAAGGTGGCCGCGCTCAGGAACAGTTCGCGCGCGACCTTGCGCGAGGTGGCGTCGGTGGCTTCGCCGTGGTAGGCAAGCCCCACGTTGCAGCGGGCCTCGGCGGCCAGCAGGCGCGCCTTGCGCACGAAGTCGCGCTTGGCGGCCACCAGTTCCATGCCGTACTGCTTGTCGCGGAAGTCGGTGGGCAGGTCGTCATACACCGGTTCGCAGTTGTAGCCGCACTTGTCGGCCTTGCGGAACAGTTCCAGCGCCTTGCCGAAGTCCTGCGCCACGCCCTTGCCGGTGGCGTGCAGCACGCCGTAGAAATTGAGGGCCTCGTGATGTTCGGCCTGCGCGGCGCGGCCCAGCCACTGGGCGGCCTTGCCGAAGTCCTGCGCCACGCCGTTGCCTTCGTAGTACAACATGCCAAGATTGAACTGGGCGCTTGCGTCGCCCGCCTCAGCCATCGCGAACATCTCCTGAACTTGCATTGGCTTGCCCCTGTGTACTGAAAGGTTGGGAAATCCTGCCCCGGTGCTTCCGGGTGGCCCCCGCCGCCAGCGCCATCCGGCTGCGGGGACCGCGGCGGCAGCACCGCCGGGCCAGCTTGGGAAACCTCATCGCCTTGTTCCGGTATCCGGGTGGCGCGGGGGCATGGTTCCGCGCGCATCCGGGGTGATCCAGCGTCTACCTTCAGTCACCGGCACGGAGGCGCGGGTGGCAGTCCGCGTGTTCCGTTAATTCCTACCGTGCTGGTATGGGTTATTTCCTACCTGCATGGTGGGATATTGTCAACGGCTCTTCCAAAATTTCCATGAAAAAATATATGCCATAATATCATGGCATTAAAAACACGAGCGCCGGAATTCCCCATTCCGGCGCTCGTATTCCGCGTGCAAGCCCCTCGCCGCCGGTCCTGTTCGACCGGGCCGGGATGCCGCATTCTCCTATTTTACAATATACTGAAATAACTTGGTGTTTATTTTACTGCGGACATAATTCCTACCAAAATAGGGTGCGATATGCCGCTTCCCAAAGGGAATCAGGCCGCGCGCAGCGCGTCCACTATGACCAGCCGCGAAGCCTTGATGGCGGGCAGGATGCCCCCAAGGCAGCCCATGCCCGTGCCGAACAGCAGCGACCACACGGCGATGCGCGGACTGAGGCTGAAGCTGAACGCCAGTTCCGAGAAGGTCTGGAAATTCATGGTAGAGATGGTCACCAATTGCAGGGTGGACGCCAGCAAGAGCCCGATGGCCCCTCCGCTGCCGCCCAGCAGCAGCGATTCCATCAGGAACGCCCGCAGGATGTCCCGCCGCTGGAACCCGATGGCCCGCAGGGTGCCTATCTCGCGCACCCGGTTGGCCACGGCGGCGTGCATGGTGATCATGGCCCCGATGATGGCCCCCAGCGAAAAGATGGCGGGCAGCATGGTGCCCAGCACCCCCAGGAACTTGGCCATCATTTCCGACTGTTCCTCGTAGAAGCGGGTTTCGCGCTTGCCCTCCAGTTGCAGGCGCGGGTCCGCCGCAAGGCCCGCGCGCAGGCCCGCGAGTCCGCCCCGTCCCTCGGACCCGTCCCGCTCGTTCATGCGCGCCACCACCACGGAATAGGACGAGCGGCGGAACGCGGCCATCAACTGGTCCGCGTCGCCCCACACCTCGGAACTGAAGCCGGTGGCCCCGGCCTCGAAGATGCCCACCACGGTCCAGTCGCGCAGGCCGAAGCGCAGGCTTTCGCCGATGCCCGT
>JALHHV010000104.1:5447-8798 GCA_022837365.1 Desulfovibrio sp.
TGGGGGCCGATGCCCCGGATGACCACGTTGGACGGCTTGGTGGTGCCGCGCTTGTTCAGGGTGATCAGCACCACCAGTTCGCGCGCGGCCAGCGGGCCGCCGTCGGCGGCGCGGGCCACCTGTGGCAGGCTTTCCACCAGCGGGGCCTGGTCGCGCTCCACCGAGCTTTCCATTTCGGACTTGGCCCCCTGCCGCAGCACCACCACGTTGTCCGGCGAACCGGTGAGCACCAGCGTGGCGCGCAACCCCTCGGACAGCATGAGCATGGCCGCGAACACGAACACCACCAGCGCCATGCCCCCCACGGTAAGGGCCGTGGTCAGGCGGCGCGCCAGCATGTTGCGCAGGCTGTACGAGAAGAGCGAGGCCATGCCGTTTCCTTTGGGATACTCTGTGTCGTATTTCGTAATCGGAAGATGGACATTCGCCAAACAGGCTGAAGACTCAATGTTCCTCTCTCAGCTTTTCCAGCAGCAGTTCCGAAGCCCTGGAAAACACCTGCTGTTTCTTCCATACAAGATCCACATGCGACACAAGCGGGGGAAGAAGCGGACGGAAACAAAGCTCGCTCTCGTCGGTCGCGGCAATGATGTTATCCAGGCACAGCGCGTATCCGATACCGGCTTCCACCAACAGTGACGCATTGAACAACAGGTTGTACGAGGCGACGATATCCAGCTTTTCGCGCCGGATTTTCAGCCAGCTCGACAACTGCCCCCCTTCCATGGCCTGCCGTGAAACGATAAGCGGCACCTTCCAGAGGTCTTCCGGCTGCACGGCGTCGAGAGCGGCCAGCGGACTGTCCTTGCGCATGAGCACGCCCCACCTGTCCACGGCTGGCAGCCGGAAATACTCGTACCGGGTCACGTCGGCGGGTTCGATCAGCAGGCCGAAGTCCGCCAGCCCCTTGTCCAGCCGTTCCATCACATCTTCCGCGTTGCCGCTGAAAAGATGCACGCGGATGCCCGGATACTGCCCTACCAGATTCCTTGTCGATGCCGCCAACATCCTGAATGCGTGCGTCTCCCCCGCCGCGATATAGACCGTCCCGCTGACGGCTTCATCGGCAGCGGCAACCTCCCCTTTGGTTTTCTGCACCAATTCCACAATCTGTTCCGCTCGGTTACGCAACAACATACCCTCATCGGTAAGGGTAATCCGCCTGTTCCCCCTGTGGAACAGCGTAACGCCCAACTCTTCCTCCAGTTCCATGATCTGGCGGGAAAGCGTGGGCTGCGAAATATGCAGGAGTTGGGCAGCCCCGGAAATGCTCCGCTCACGGGCCACAGCCAGAAAATAGCGTAATACGCGCAACTCCATGTGGCGTCCTCCGTTTCCGGCAGGATCTTTCATGCCTTCAAGGCATGTCAAGCTATTTGATATAAGTATTTCCCATGGGCAAAGGCGAACCTTATATCCGGTTCACAGGACAGGACCGGGGCGCGACATGGGCGAACCGGGGCCGCCTGTCCGGTAAAAACGGAGAACCCGTGGAAATGACGGAAGATTACCTAATGGTTACGCGACATGGACGGACAACAGGGACGGGCGACATGGAACTTGGGCAACTATTGCGACATCTCGAAAAGGGGCTGCCCGTCGAGGCAGGAACAGACGCGCATGCCTGCATGGTGACGTACAGCAATGAAGCCATGCGCATCACGGCCGAGTTGAACGGCTCCTATCATACGCCGGAAGAAATACGGCGGTTCGTTTCGACATTGACCGGAAAGCAGGTGGATGCATCATTGACAGTGTTTCCCCCGCTCTACAGCGATTTCGGAAAAAACCTGACCATCGGCAAAAACGTGTTCATCAATTCGGGCTGCCGGTTTCAGGACCAGGGCGGCATCACCATCGGCGATGGCGCCTTCATCGGCCACCTGGTCGTCTTCGCAACCATAAACCATGGTTTTCTGCCGGAAGAGCGCGGCCACATCCACCCCGCGCCCATCGTCATCGGCAGGAACGTCTGGATCGGCGCACACGCCACCATTCTGCCCGGCGTGACCATCGGGGACAACGCCATCGTGGCCGCCGGGGCGGTGGTGTCCAGAAGCGTCGCGCCGAATACGGTTGTCGGCGGCGTTCCCGCACGGTTCATCCGGCTCATCCGGCTCATCAAGGCCATTCCCGGCACAACGCCACCCGAGCAAGGAGCACCATCATGCAACGACTCGCGCTTATCGCCATCATAACCGCACTACTGGGAGCAGTGACCATGAGCACATCGGCATCAGCCCGGACCAGGCCCGCGGACGCTGACAATTTCTACCAAAGCCAAGCCGTGACCACGCAAAAGGTGGCCTTTCCGAACCAGTACAACATGACCGTGGCGGGCAATCTTTACCTGCCCAAAGGCATGGATCAGGGCCAGCGGCACCCGGCCATCATCGTGGGGCATCCCATGGGTGCGGTAAAGGAACAGTCCGCCAACCTGTATGCCATCAAGATGGCGGAACAGGGGTTCGTCACCCTGTCCATCGACCTGCCGTTCTGGGGCGAAAGCTCGGGTGAACCGCGCAACGTCGTCTCGCCGGACATGTACAGCGAGGCGTTCAGCGCCGCGGTGGACTATCTTGGTACGCGCCCCTTCGTGAACAGGAACAGGATTGGCGTCATCGGCATCTGCGGCAGCGGCAGCTTTGCCATCAGCGCCGCCAAGATCGACCCGCGCCTGAAAGCCATTGCGACCGTCAGCATGTACGACATGGGGCAGGCCAACCGGAATGCCCTGAACAAATCCCAGAGCCTCGAACAGAGAAAGCGAATCATCGCGGAAGCGGCCGAGCAGCGCTACGTGGAGTTCGAAGGCGGCGTAACCAGGTACACAAGCGGAACGGTGCATGAAATCAACGAAAACTCGCACCCCATCGAAATCGAGTTCTACGAGTTCTACCGGACGCCGAGAGGCGAGTTCATCCCCGCGGGCTCTTCGAAGGAAACCGCCACCCACCCCACGCTCAGCAGCAACACCAAGTTCATGAACTTCTATCCGTTCAATGACATCGAAACCATTTCACCGCGCCCGCTGCTGTTCATCACGGGCGACCAGGCGCATTCCAGGGAGTTCAGCGAAGACGCGTACCAGCGCGCCGCCGAGCCGAAAGAACTGTACTACGTTCCCGGCGCCGGACACGTTGACCTGTACGACCGGGTGAGCCTGATTCCCTTCGGCAAGCTGGCAGCGTTCTTCACGAAAAACCTGTAACGGGCACGCCGGGTACACGCTGCGGGAAGCCCGCACCTCCCCGGGCAGCGTCGGCTGCCCGGGGAGGATGGCGAGGGGACGGGAGAGGCGGGCGGCAAGACGACCGCAGCGGCGGTATCCTATCGTCCCAACACATCCGC
>JALHHV010000104.1:8812-14433 GCA_022837365.1 Desulfovibrio sp.
GACAGCGCGCACCCGGCCGCCCCGCCCAGCAGCGACAGGGCCAGCGCCTCGCCCGTCACCAGCAGGGCCACGTACCCCCCGCCGAAGCCCAGCGCCTTCAGGGTGGCGAATTCGCCCATGCGCTCGCGCGCGGACATGGCCATGGTGTTGGCCGCCACCGCCATGATGATCACGATGACGATGCCCGACACCAGCCGGATGGCCACGATGATGGCCTCGGTCATGGAGATGAACCCCATCTGGAAGGCCTGTTCCGTCTCGGTCAGGGTTTCGGCCAGCGAATTGCGGAACCGCGCGTCCACGTCGTTGGCCACGCGGGCGGCGTTCTCGGGCCGGTCCACGCCCACCAGGTAGAAGCCCACGTGGTCGGCGCGGCCGGGATTTTCGGTCTTCATGCGCTCGTTGACGTAGTCCCAGTGGAAGAAGGCCTGCGTCTCGTCGGTGTTGGGGTAGCGCCCGGTGTAGATGGCCCGCACCGTCACGCTCCAGTCGCCGGGGTAGATGGTGCCCTTGAGGGGCACGGTGTCGCCCAATTTCCAGCCAAAGCGCCGGGCCAGCCTGTCGCCCACGGCCATGCCCTTGCGGTCGCGCAGCAGGGCGGCCTTCTGGTCGTCGGGGATGACGTATTCCGGGTACAGGTCCAGGTAGCTGCGCACGTCCACGGTGAAGTTGGCGAAAAGATTCTTCTCGTCCACGTAGTACGCGCCGAACCAGTTGCCCCACGAAAGGTAGGTCACCCCTTCCACGGCGCGGATCTTGCCTGCGTAGGCCATGGGCAGCGGAAACACCAGCGAGATGGCGTTGCGGGTGACCAGCCGGTTGGCGGCCGAGGCGGAAACCCCCACGTACCAGGCTTCCACCGTGGTGCGCAAAAGGCCGAAGGCCATGATGGAAACGGCGATGCCCAGCACCGTCAGCGCGTTGCGCAGCGGGTGCCGGGCCAGGTTGCGCAGCACGAACCTAAGCGTGAGCATCGGCCAGTTCGCCCTTTTCCAGCAGCAGCAGGCGGCCCGCCCGTTCCGCCGCGCGCGGGTCGTGGGTGACCATGATGATGGTCTTGCCCATGGTGCGGTTCAGCCCGTCCATGAGGTCCAGGATTTCCCCGGCGGACACGCGGTCCAGGTCGCCGGTGGGCTCGTCGGCCACCAGGATGTCCGGGTCGGCCACCAGGGCGCGGGCGATGGCGGTGCGCTGCTGCTGCCCGCCGGAAAGCTGGCCGGGGTAGTGGTCCAGGCGGTCGGACAGGCCCACCATGTCCAGCGCGGTGCGCGCCCGGTCGCGCCGTTCGCGTCCGGACAGGGGCGTGAGCAGCAGCGGCAGTTCCACGTTCTCCTGCGCGTTCAGCACCGGGATGAGGTTGTAGAACTGGAAGATGAACCCCACGCTGCGGCTGCGCCAGCGGGCCAGGTCCGCGTCGTCCAGGGTGGTGATGTCCGTGCCGCCCACGAAGATGGACCCCGCGTCCACCCGGTCGATGCCCGCGATGAGGTTGAGCAGCGTGGACTTGCCGGAGCCGGACGGCCCCATGAGCGCCAGGAATTCGCCGGGGGCCACGGCCATGTTCACGCTGGTCAGCACCGGCACCACCTGCGCGCCGCGCCGGTAGGCCTTGGACACCCCCTCGAGCCGGATGGGCGGGCTGGCCGTGCGGGGCGGGGCGGGACGGGGAGAAGCGGCGGAATCCGGCGCGCCGCTCATGGCTGCATCCGCACGCGGTCGCCGTCGGCCAGGTCGGCGGGCGGGTTGGCCACCACCCGTTCGCCCTCGGCCGGGCCGGACAGCAGTTCCACGGCGTCGCCAAGGGCCATGCCGGTGCGCACGGGGGTACGTTGCGCCCTGCCCTCGCGTACCACGAACACGGCGCGGGCCTCGCCCTCTCCGCGCACGGCGGTGGCGGGCACGGCCGGACGGGCGCGGCGCTCATCCTCGGAAGGCACGCGGTCCAGAAAGGCCACGCGGGCGCTCATTTCCGGCAGCACGCGCGGGTCCAGCGCGTCGAAGGCCACCTTGACCATGACCGAGGCCTTGCTGCGGTCGGCCGTGGGCACGATGATGTGCACCCGGCCGGGAAAGCGCTCGTCCGGCAGGGCGTCCAGGGCGATTTCGCAGGGCGCGCCGGGCTTCACCCGGCCCACGCTGGATTCGCCGACGTCCGTTTCCACCAGCAGCGAGCCCATGTCGGCGATGGTCACCACGCTGGCCTTGGCGTTGGCCGCCGCGCCCAGCGGGGTGATGATGTCGCCCACGTCGGCGTTCTTGGTCAGCACCACGGCATCGAACGGCGCGCGGATGAAGGAGTATTCCAGCTGCGTCTCCGCCTCGCGCCGGGCGGCGGTGGCGGCGGCCAGCCCGTCGCGGGCGGCGCGGGCGGCAGCATCGGCCGTGAGGGCGCGGGTTTCGGCGGTGTCCAGATCGGCACGGGAGATCACGTTTTCCGCCAGCAGCCTGCGCATGCGGGCGTGGTTGCGGTTGGCGTCCGTCAGTTCGGCGGCGGCGCGGTCGATGTCGGCCCGCGCGGCGCGCTCGTTGGCCAGCGCGCGATCCAGGACGGCACGGGCGTCGTCGCTTTCCAGCCGGGCCAGCACCTGCCCGGCGGTCACCCGGCTGCCTTCCTCCACCCCCAGCCATTCCAGGCGCGAGGTGATCTTGGACGCCACCGACGCCTTGCGCTGCGCGGTGACGTAGCCGCTGGAAACCAGCGTAGTCATGGACTGGGTGGGATACGTCCGGGCCACCACGGCAAGGCGCACCTCGCGCTCCGCCGGGAACAGCAGCCACGCGGCCACCCCAGCGCAGATCACCGCAACCACGGCCAGCAGCCAGAGCCAGCGCCGCCGGGGAGAACGCCGGGGCGACTGCCAGCCGGTCTTGTCGATGGACAGCCTGCCGAGATCGGACTGTGCGGTTCCACCCGGCGCGACGCCGCCGGAAACCGAGTCCTCGCCGGAACGGGACGAAGAAATGGAGGAGGACGATGACATGTGGGCTCGCGGGCATCACGGTTCATGAAGGGGGGGCAGCCCCGGCGCAACGGCCGTCCAGCGTGCTGCGGGGGCATCGGCACCATACCAGAACGTGCCCCGCGTGCAACCGCATAGTCAGCTTCGCGTGCGCCTGCGTTTCACCGCTTGCCGTTTTCGCCCTTCCATGATGCACATGGCATTCCTCCATTACTGTTCCGCAGGGCATCGCGCATGCTGTTGCATGGTATGCCGCAAAAAATGAGGCGCCACTTCACGGGAGAGTTGCAGATGAAAATTTCTCTGATACTTGACCGAAAAAGGGAAAAGGGATAGCACACATGACACTCCGGTTCAGCATGCGCGCGGCATGCCGGTTCGTACGGCATCGCCCTACCCGCCCGATACGGGTAACGGACCATGCGCCACCCGGACGACACGACCAACGAACAGCACAGGTTTGCACATGCCCAGCTTCGAAGCAGACACCCTTACCCTGCACAAGATAAACGTCGCTCCCATGTTTCGCTGTACGCGCTGCCACTTCGGCCCCCCGGACACCTCGTGGGCGGGCCAGAAGAACGGCGAGCACCGCCGGGTGCTCATCTGCCGCTCGTGCGGCGCGCGGGCCGTTGCCACCTTCCGCGTGGCGGCGGACAACTCGCGCTGGGAAATCCTGTCCGTGGAAGACATGGAATAGGAAGGCGGCGCATCGCAGGAACGCACCCCGCCCATGGGGGCCTCAGGGTTGCCAGTCCGGCGAGACCACGCCCCAGCCCGTTTCGTGGCGGCGCAGGCGCACGCATTGCAGGTGGCGTACCGGCAGTGTGAGCAGTTCGTTCCGGCCGATGTGGCCCAGTGCGCACAGTACGGAACGGATCAGTCCGGCGTGGCTCACGGCCAGCACCAAGGGGGCGTGGACGTAATCAGCGACGCCGCCCGCCAGGCACGGCCTCCCTGCGTCGCATCCCCCTTCCCCCTCCCCCTCTCCCGCGCAGTCCCGCCACATGGCGGACAGCGCCCGCAAGCCGCGCGCGGCCACGTCGGCGCAGCATTCCCCACCCGGCGGGCGAAAGGTCCAGGGTTCGCGGCCGCGCCGGGCGTAGGCGTCCGGCCGGGTTTCCCGCACCTGGGCCTGGGCCAGCCCTTCCCATTCCCCCAGGTCCATTTCCGCGAGGTCGGCCAGGACGGTGACCGGAATGCCCGATGCGCCCGCAGTGCCCGGCAGACCGGCGCGGCCATCGTTGCCGTCCGTGCCGTCATCCTGCCCCAGCATGAGCCGGGCCGTCTCCCGCGCCCGGGCCAGCGGCGAGGCGTAGGCCCGCGCCACAGCCAGCCCGGCCAGACGCGGCCGCCATGCAGCGGCCTGTTCCCGGCCCTCTCCGGATAGCGGCACTTCGGTGCGCCCGATGTACCGGCGCGGGCCGTCGCCCATGTCCGTGGCCGCGTGGCGAAACAGCAGGATGTCCGGCATGGCGGTCATGCGTGCGACGGGGCCGTATTCGTGGGACACATGGTGGCGGCTGCCGCCCCGTCCGCAGCCGCTTCCCACGCAGGCATGCCCACGGCCAGCGGGTGCAGGATGTCCGCCAGCGGTTGGCCCACCTCCCGCTCGATGCGCGCACGCAGGGCCAGCGCCCGGCGCATCCGCCCCTCTATGGCGGCGGCGGCCTCGGCATCGTGACGCCATTGGGCCAGCTTCTCGCCGAAGCGGGTTTCCACGTCCACCACCATGTGGCAGCGCACCAGTTTGTCCGCGAAGTAGACCAGTTCCCGTTCGGTCAGAGGCTGGCCGTCCGGCAGCGTGGCGTCCCGGTGCGCGGCGACGATATCCGCCACGCCGGAAAAGCCCAGTTCGCGCAGCAGCGCGCCCCCGGCGGTCTCGTGGCGCGGCTGGCCCTTGGCGATGTCGTGCAGCAGGGCGGCGGCCTCGGCCAGGTCCCGGTCCAGAAGCGCGCCCGTGGCGGCTGCTCCGCCAGCCGCGCCGCCATTCCGCGCAGCATTCAGGGCGTCGGCCAGGCGCACGGCCACGGCGGCCACGCCCTCGGCATGGGCGACGCCACCGGGCGGAATGGCCCGCACCGCCAGCAGGATGCGCGCCTCCTGCGGCGTGGGGACGTCTCGGGTGGGCCAGTCGGCGCAGGCCGCGCGGTAGTCCCCCGGCGTGTCCATGTCACGGAGGATGAACCGGTCGGGCACGCCGACCTCCTCCAGTACGTCCGGTCCCAGCCGATGCAGCGCGCCGCGCAGGCCGCCGTCGCCGCCATCGCCCAGAATGATCGAAAAAACCGATGCGGGCAGCAACGGCGGATGCCCCCACTGCCCGCCGAACACCGGCAGCAATACCCGGCCAGGCCGCCGGGCCGCGTGTTCCAGCAGCAGCCGCACGGTCAGGGGCCGCACCAGCGCGGCGTCCACCGGCAACAGCAAGGCCCCAACTCCGCCAGTCCCGCCGCCACGTTGCGCCACGGCTGCCAGCCCCGCACGCACCGAGGAGAACATGCCCCCTTCGCGCCATGCCGGGTTGTGCACCGTGGCCGCGCCAAGCCGGGCGGCCTCGGCCGCCACCTCGTCCGCGCGATGCCCGGTGACCACCAGCACGTCGGCCACGCCCGCCTGCCGGAACATCTCCACGCAGCGGGCCAGCACCGTGGCCCCGCC
>JALHHV010000566.1 GCA_022837365.1 Desulfovibrio sp.
GCGGCGTGCAAGGTCGTCAGCATCGAGGAAAAGCCCGCCGCGCCCAAGTCGCGCTTTGCCGTCACCGGCCTCTATTTCTATGACGGGCGCGCCCCGGAACTGGCCGCGCGGCTCACCCCCTCGGCGCGCGGCGAACTGGAGATCACCGACCTGAACAACCTGTACCTGCGCGAGGGCAGCCTGTCGGTGGAATTCCTGGGGCGCGGGGTGGCCTGGCTGGATACCGGCACCTTCGAATCGCTGCACCAGGCCGCCTCGTTCGTGCGGGCCGTGCAGGACCGCCAGGGACTGAAGATCGCCTGCATCGAGGAAATCGCCTGGCGCAAGGGCTACATCGGCGACGATGCGTTGCGCGCCCTGGCCGCCCCCATGCTGAAGAACGACTACGGCCGCTACCTGATGGACATCATGGAGGACCGCCTGCGGGCGTGACGGCCGGACCGGACCAGATGGGGCCATCGCCGGGCAGGCTCCGGACGGCGGAAACGGACGGCGGAAACGACAAGGGCCGCCCCTGCGGACGGCCCTTGCGGAAAACTGGCGTTGCGCGCACCGGCGCGCCTGAAACCCCGCGGCACCCCGGCGAGGGGAAGCGGCGCGGCGGCGAAGGATGCCCGGCGGACAAGGCCGCCCGGCCCCCCTCCTAATGATGCATGTGGTCGCCCTTGCCGATGCGGTAGAAAGCGGCGGCCACGATGACACAGAAGTAGATGGCGATCAGGCTGACGCCCACGAAGCCCTGCGGGGTCGAGTGCATCGCATTCTGAATCAGCTCGTTCAGCATGTCCGGACTCCTTGTGCGGCCCGGCGTCGGCACGCGGCCGCGCAAGACGGCCGCCACGGCGCAAGACGGCCGCCACGGCGTCGGGCGGGGATTGACGTGAACACTTCAGGTCCGCAGATTACTTGCCGCTTTTCCGGCAAATGTCAAGTGCGTCGTGAATTCCCGCACAAGGAGCGGGACTGCCAGCCCCGGCGGACACTTGCCTCGCGCGCCGTCCCGCTGTACATGGCCCGGCCCCCACATCAACATATTCATGGAGAGACCATGTCCGATACCACCCTCCGTCCCGGCGACCTTCTGGAACTGACCGTGGACGGCCTTGCCGCCGGCGGACGCGCCGTGTGCCGCCACGAGGGCCGCGTCGTGTTCGTGGCGGGCGGCCTGCCCGGCCAGCGCGTGCGCGCCAAACTGACCACGGTGAAGCGCCGCTTC
>JALHHV010000105.1:0-623 GCA_022837365.1 Desulfovibrio sp.
ATGAACTGGTCGTACTCCACGCCCAGGTGCGGCCACAAATCGCGGAACTGCGTGCTCACGCCGTCCACGAATTCCTGCGGCGAACACCCGGCCTTTTCGGCCGCCTGCACGATCTTGTCGCCGTGCTCGTCGGTGCCGGTAAGAAAGTAGGTCTCCTTGCCCAGCAGCCGGTGGAAGCGGCGCAGCGAATCGGCCACGATGGTGGTGTAGGCGTGGCCGAGGTGCGGCTTGGCGTTGACGTAGTAGATGGGTGTAGTGATGTAGAAGCGGTCCACGTGTGTCTCCCGATTCGGGCGATGCGGGCGGTGCGGGCCTGCCGCGCCGCCGTTCCGATATGATGGCCGCCCCCGGCGCATGCCGGGGGCGGAAACTGTTGCCTGTATGGCCGCCGGACCGGCGGATGCCGTCAGCTATTCGCTGCCGTGGCCGCCGGAACCGCCCTCGCCCCTTCCCCCTTCGCGGGGACCGGAGGGACGCCGCTTGCGCTTGCGCCGCCCCCGGCTGGAACGCAGGGTGGCCGGATCGGTGTTCTTCAGCGGCCCGCGCGCGCGCGGCATGGCAATGGCCGCCGGTGCGCCCGCGGCGGGGGGCGTCACGGCCGGAGCAGCACCGGAAGGCGCTGG
>JALHHV010000105.1:645-8464 GCA_022837365.1 Desulfovibrio sp.
GCTGCCGCCGGGGCAGCCAATTCTCCATCCGGCGCGGGAACCGCCGGAGGCGCCGCTTCCGCCGGAGCGGCCGCTGCGCCTTCGGTTGCGCCTCCGGTTGTACCGGACACGCCGGGTGCCATGGCCAGCGCTTCGGGGGCGCCAGCCACCTCGGCCCGTGGCGCGGGGTCGCCGGTCATGAACGTATCGAAGGTGACGGAGAACTCGGCCTGGGCAATGCTGCCCGCCGGTGCCGCCTCGCGCGGGGCGGACTGTCCGTCATACTGGGCGTGCGGGGCGCGGCCTTCGCGCCGGTCTGGCCGATCTCCGCGCTCGGACCTACGCCCGTCGCGCCCTTCCCGCCCGTCACGGCCTTCACGCGGGGCCTGGCCTTCCGGCCCATCGCCACGGCGTTCGTGATGCCCCTCGGGGCGTCCGCCACCGGGACCGCCGCCCCCCTGATCGGGACGGCGCGGCTCCATCTGCTGCCATTCTTCCAGCGTGACCTCGACTTCTTCGTTGGTCTCGGTCAGCAGGGCCAGGCTGCCCCGGAACATGTTGGCGCGCAGCACCTTCACCGCGCCGCGCGTGGTCAGGTACTTCTTGCCGAGACGCGGGCAGCGCCGGTGGAATTCCTCGTAGTTTTCCTGCTCGTAGCTCAGGCAGCACAGCAGACGCCCGCAGATGCCCGAAATCTTGGCCGGATTCAGGAACAGATTCTGTTCCTTGGCCATCTTGATGGTGACCGGGGCGAACTTGCGCAGAAAACGGCGGCAGCAGCAGACCATGCCGCAGTTGCCCACCGCCCCGATCATCTGCGTTTCGTGACGCACGCCGATCTGGCGCAGTTCGATACGGGTGCGGTAGTTCTTGACCAGGTCCTTGACCAGTTCGCGGAAGTCGATGCGGGTGGGCGCGGTGAAGTAGAAGATGATCTTGCTGCGGTCGAAGAAGACCTCGACGTCCACCAGCTTCATCTCCAGGTCGCGGCCCCGGATGCACTCGTTGCAGAAGGCGCGGGCCTCTTCGCCCAGCTTCTCGTTTTCCGCCGCCTGCTCCAGGTCTTCGCCGCCCGCCACGCGCAGGATGGGCTTCAGGTCGCCCTCGGCCTCGCCGGCGTCTTCGGGCAGGTCGTCGCGCAGGGCCACCACTTCGCCAATGCCCTGGCCCTGATCCGTTTCCACTATCGCCCTGTCGCCCACGGCAACGGGCTGCCCGCCACTGAGAAAGTAGTATATCTGTCCGTATTCACGGAATTTTATGCCGAGTATTCGTTCCATCGTGCTCGCCGGTTGCAGCCGGTTGACGCCTATCCGGAAACATTCCGGCGGAAGGGGATGCGGGCGGATTGCGCCGCATGGCCGCGTGACGGCCATCCCCGCCTTCCTTGGCGAAATAACCTCTTCTTTTCCGCTTTTATGGGGCACGTGTCAACAAAGCCGCGCCCCGCGTGGGCCCGGCGGCGCCGCCCCGGCCAAAGCGGACCCCGCGTCCGGCGGTTGCAACGCCCGTGCTCGTACCGTACAAGGTCCGGAGACCATGTGACCCGTTTCACGAAGACCGTCTTCCGGAGGCCCCCATGCTCCCCCGCGCCGAAGCCATCGAACTGCTGCGTTCGCACAACCCGGAACCCCACCTCGTCCAGCACGCCTTGGCGACCGAGGCCGTCATGCGCGGCCTGGCCGCGCGCCTGGGGCAGGACGCCGAACTGTGGGGGCTGGCCGGGCTGCTGCACGACATCGACTACCCGCTCACCAAGGACACCCCCGAACACCATGGCCTGGTGGCCGTGGACCTCATCGGCGACAGGCTGCCGCCAGAGGCCGTGCAGGCCATCGTGGCCCACAACAGCGAATGCACCGGGCGCGAGCCCGCCAGCCTGTTCGACCGCGCCCTGCGCTGCGGCGAAAGCGTCACCGGCCTGGTCAGCGCCGCCGCGCTGGTGCGCCCCACCGGCATGGACGGCATGCAGGCCAGCAGCCTGAAAAAGAAGATGAAGGACAAGGCGTTCGCCGCCAGCGTCAGCCGCGAACGAATCCGCGAGTGCGAGGCCATCGGCCTTGAACTCGGCGAATTCCTGACCATCGCCATCGAGGCCATGACGCCAGCCGCCGCCGAACTGGGTCTGCTCCGGTGAGGATGGGCCGGCACGGGTAGCTCCGGACCGGACAACCGGGATGGCCGTACTCCCGGCCCTTCCCCATTCCGGACCAGTTCCGCCCCCGGCCTTCCGCCCCCGGCGCCCAACGCACAACAGCCCAAAGGAACCCCGCATGAAGCTCTCGTTCGTCATCGTCGCCGCCAACGCGGCGAAGTACATCGGCGACTGTCTTGCCTCGGTCCGCGCCGCCGCGGCCGAAATGACGCCGCCGACATCATCGTGGTGGACCGCGCTTCTACCGACGCCACCGTGCGCAACGCGCGCGACATCGCGCCAGAGGCCGTGCTGGTGGAAGCCCCGGCGGGCGCAGGCTTCGCCGCCGCCGCCAACCTGGGCATCGCCCGCGCCACCGGCGACGTGATCATCTTCGTGGACCCGGCCGCCACCCTGTGCCCCGGCGCGGCCCGCCGCCTGGCGGAACACATGGACACCACCCCCGCCTGCATGGTGGCGGGCGGCATGGTCACCGGCCCCAAGGACGCCGTGCTGCGCGGCGCGGCCCGCCTGCCCGGCCTGATCGTGAAGCTGGCCCGCCTCAGCGGGTTGCCCGGCCGCCTGCCGCGCACCTGGTTCAACTGGCCCGCCTACGGCGAAAAGCACTTCCAGCAGCCCACCCGCGTGCAGTCCGTCTCGCTGGCCTTCGCCGCCGTGAAGACCGCCGCCCTGCGCAAGCTGGGGCCGCTGGACGAACGCTTCCATGGCGACGAGTTCACCGGGCACGACCTGTGCCGCCGCATCCGCCGCGCCGTGATGTTCGGCTGGAACGTGGCCGTGGTGCCGCAGGCCCGCGCCTGCGCGCAGGACGCCTTCGTCCTGCGGCCCGAAGTCGAGGACTTCGACCTGAACGGCAACGGCGTGGTGCGCGCCCGCGTGCGCGACGAAATGCTGTACGTGTGGAAGAACTACTGCGTGCTCACCTCGCTGGGCAACAGCCTGCTGGAACTGGCCGGCACCTGCGTGCGCTACGCGGTGGCCGTGCTGCCCGGCATCGGCTGCGACAAGTGCGCCCGCCACAACGCGGCCGTGCTGCGCGAAACCTCGCAGGCCATGCTGGACACCCAACTGGGCATGCAGTACCCCACCACCCCCTGGTAGCTCCGGCGGCAGTTGCGCCAACGCAGCCCTTCCCCGCGCGGAAAGGCTGGCCGGTAAGGATGAAGGCAACGGGCGGGCGGCGCAGGCCGTCCGCCCGTCATCTTCCCGGCGTGGAAGGCAGTGGAGGCGTTCACGCCGTGCCCCCCGCCGTGCCCCCCGCCGTGTCCCCCGCCGTGCCCCCCGCCGTGCCCCCCGCCGTGTCCCATGACGCGTCCCGTGACGCGCGGGCGCGCAGGCTGGCCTTATGGGCCGCGCCGTGCTATCGTATACGGGTATCTCCGAAGAAAACCACACGAAATGCCAGCCGCCCGGTTCCGGCCAACTCACCCGGTTCCCCCGGCCCACCCGGCTCACCCGGTTCCGCCACCTCACTCCAAGCCGCCAGTCCCAGGAGGACAGACCGCATGCCCTCGACCCATTTCGACAACGGCGTCCTGCAACTGGACACCACCATCCCCGTCCTGGGACCGGCCAAGATCCCCACCCCGCTCTGCTACGGCAGCTACGCCGACGAACAGGGCATCCCCCTGTTCCTCGACCGCGAACACATCGCCGAACTGGGCGCGGAATCGGTGCCCCTGCTGTTCGAGCCCGCCGGGCCGCGCAGCCACCTGTATTTCGACTCCTCCAAGACCAAGTGCGCCATCGTCACCTGCGGCGGCCTGTGCCCCGGCATCAACGACGTGATCCGGGCCATCGTCATGGAGGCGTACCACGCCTACAACGTGCCCGCCGTCATCGGCATCCGCTACGGGCTCGAAGGGTTCATCCCCAAGTACCGCCACGAGTTCATGGAACTGACTCCGGACAAGGTCTCGGATATCCACCAGTTCGGCGGCACCATCCTGGCCTCGTCGCGCGGGCCGCAGTCGCCCGAAGAGGTGGTGGACGCGCTGGAGCGCATGAACGTCAGCGCCCTGTTCATGATCGGCGGCGACGGCACCATGCGCGCGGCATCGGGCATCGTGGCCGAAATCGCGCGGCGCAACCTGCGCATCTCGGTCATCGGCATCCCCAAGACCATCGACAACGACATCAACTTCATCAGCCAGTCGTTCGGCTTCGAGACCGCCGTGTACAAGGCCACGGAGGCCATCCAGTGCGCCCACGTGGAAGCGCTGGGGGCCATGAACGGCGTGGGCCTGGTCAAGCTGATGGGCCGCGAGTCGGGCTTCATCGCCGCGCACGCCACCCTTTCGCTGAAAGAGGTGAACTTCGTGCTCATCCCCGAGGTGCGCTTTGCCCTGCACGGCGAAGGGGGCCTGCTGCCCGCGCTGGAAAAGCGGCTGCGCTCGCGCGCCCACGCGGTGATCGTGGTGGCCGAGGGCGCGGGCCAGCACCTGCTGGAAGGCACCGGCGAAACCGACGCCTCGGGCAACCCCATCCTGGGCGACATCGCCACCCTGCTGCGCTCGGAAATCAAGCGTTACTGCGACGAGCATTCGCTGCCCTTCGCCCTGAAGTACATCGACCCCAGCTACATCATCCGTTCCGTGCCCGCCAACGCCAACGACCGGGTGTACTGCGGCTTTCTGGGCCAGCACGCCGTGCACGCCGCCATGGCCGGGCGCACCGGCATGGTGGTGTCCAAGCTGATGGACCGCTACGTGCACCTGCCGCTGGACCTGGTGACCCGCACCCGGCGCAAGCTGAACGTGGCGTCCGACTACTGGCGGGCGGTGCTGGAGTCCACCGGGCAGGTGGATCTGGCGGGGATGGTGCCCGACAGTACCCGCGCCTGCCCGATCTAGTTTCCGGAGGGGCTTTCCCCCTCTGGCTGCGTCAGCCGCCGTGTTCCGCTCGGGTCACGTACCGAAGAGTACGCTCCCCTCGCGGAACACGGGGCTTCCTTGCCAGACGACGAAATCCCCGTCCGGAAACGGTTTCGTGCACGTAATCAACTTTGATACTCTCGTTTCAAGCACATCCACCCCATGCCCACGCCAACGCTGACGCAGATCAAGGCATCCGCCGGATCGGGGAAGACCTACACCCTGACCCGGCGTTTCCTGGCGCTGCTGGCGGACGCACGCGACGAGGACGGACGGGCCTGCGCGCTGGCCGTGGAGGGCGGGCACTGCTGGCCGGACATCCTGGCCGTGACCTTCACCAACAAGGCCGCGTCGGAGATGAAGGAGCGGGTCATCCGGCTGCTCAAGGAGCACGCCCTGGCCGACCCTGCCCAAGCCGGAAAAGGCGGTACCGACGGGGCATGGCCCCCGGCCCGCGCGGCCCGCTGGGTGGATATCATCCTGCGGCGCTACGGTGCGCTGAACATCCGCACCATCGACAGCCTGCTGACCATGCTGGTGCGCCTGGCCGCGCTGGAACTGTCCCTGCCGCCCGACTTCGAGCCGTCCTTCTCGCCCGACGAGTATTTCGAACCGCTGTACGACCTGATCCTGGACCGCGCCCGCCGGGGCGACGCGCAGTTGCGGGACGACGTGCGCGACGCCTGCCGCCTGCTGCTGTTCCACACCGATCTCAAGGGCTTCACCGTGGGGACCGGGCTGCGGGTGCGCCTTTCGCAGCTGTTGCAGTTGCATCTGGCAGAGGGCGGCATGTCCGCCCCCGGCCCATTCGATGAGGATGCGCACCGGGGCGGCCTGCCCGACGTGGATACCGACGCCCTGGCCGCCAAGCTGGTGGCCATCCACGCGGACATGCGGGACGCCACGGCCGTCCTGTCGCGCATCCTGGCCGAAGAGCAGCTTGTCGCCGCCGCGAACCTGTACAAGTTTCTGGACAAGTGCGCGGAGAACGGGGCCTTTTCCCCGCTGTCCAAGTCCGCCTACCTGGACAAGGGCGGGCTGGACGACTGCCTGCTCAAGAAATCGAAGGGCGTTGCCAGCGACGAGGCGCGCGCGGCCTTCGACGCCTGGCGCGACGCCTGCAACGACTTCGCCGTGCGCGGGCGGCTCATCCAGCGCGCCTTGCAGGTGGCACCGCTGGCCGGTCTGGCCCGGGCCATGGCCGCGCACCTGCCCGACTTCCAGCGGCGCGAGGGCAAGCTGCCCCAACCGCTCATCCCCCTGCACGCCCGCGACGTCCTGAACGGCGAGTTCGGCGTGTCAGAAGCCTTCTGCCGCATGGGCACGCGCCTTGCGCACATCCTCATCGACGAATTCCAGGACACCAGCCGCGACCAGTGGGCCGCCATCGAACCGCTGGCCGTGGAATGCCTGTCGCGCGGGGGCGGGCTGACCTGGGTGGGCGACGTGAAGCAGGCCATCTACGGCTGGCGCGGCGGCGATTCCGCCCTGTTCGACGACATCCTGTCCTCGCCCGCGCTCACGGCCATCGTCCCGACTCCCAAGCGCGACACACTGCCCCGCAACTGGCGCAGCCGCGTGGCCATCGTGCAGCACAACAACCTGGTGTTCGCGCAACTGGACGACCCGCTGCGCGCGCGGGGGGTGCTGTCGGCCATGCTGGGCGACAAGACGCCCGATCACGTGCTGAACGAGGCCGCCGCATCGGTGGCGCGGGCCTTTGCCGGGGCGACGCAAGGGGTTCCGGACAGGACGTCCGCGCAGGGCGGGCTGGTGCGCATGGTGCCCGTGACCGGAGAGGACAACGCCGACCTGCGCGACAAGGTGCGCCAGCAACTGCGCGCGCTGTTCCTGGACGATCTGGCCGCCCGCCGCCCGTGGCGTGACGTGGCCGTGCTGGTGCGCAAGAACGAGGAATCCGCACTGGTGGCCTCGTGGCTCATGGACTGGGGCGTGCCGGTGGTCACCGAGAACAGCCTGCGCCTGGCCGACCATCCGCTGGTCACGCAGACCGTGGCCCTGCTGGCCTTCCTGGACTACCCGCCCAACGCGCTGGCCCTGTGGGAAGTGCTGACCGGCGAGGAGTTGCTCGGCGGGGTCAGCGGCCTTTCCGGCCGCACGCTGCGCGACTGGCTGGCCGACCGTTCCGCCCGCGCCGCCGACGACCCGCGCGGCGGCAAGGGCCTGCTGGCCGATTTCCGGGCCACCTTCCCGGCCGCGTGGGAAACGTGGCTGGCCCCGTTCTACGCCCGCGCCGGGCTGATGGGCCCCTACGACACGGTGCGCGAAATCTTCGAACGCTTCCGCGTGGCGCAACGCCACCCGGAGGACATCGGCTACGTGCGCCGCTTTCTGGAGGTGGTGCACAACGCCGAATCGCGCGGGCTCACCTCTCTGGCCACCTTCCTGGAGTTCTGGACCGAAAGCGGCGGCGAGGAAAAGGTTCCCATGCCCGAGGCCATGGATGCCGTGCGGGTGATGACCATGCACAAGTCCAAGGGGCTGGAGTTCCCGGTGGTGGTGATACCCTTCCACCATCAGCCCGACCGCGCCGACCCGCCGCTGGTGGTGGCGGAACTGGACGGCCAGCCGCTGCTGGCCCCGCTGTGCCCGGAAATGGGCGACCGCTACCACCGCGCGCAGGCGGCGGCCGCCGCCGAAAAGCTGCACCTGCTCTACGTGGGCTGGACGCGCCCGGTGGACGAACTGCATGCCTACGTCACCTCCACCCCGTTCGCGGAAAAGAATTCGTCGCTGCTGGCCGGGGTGCGCGCCCTGCTGACCGGGTGCGGCATCGATACGGAGCAGGAGT
>JALHHV010000567.1 GCA_022837365.1 Desulfovibrio sp.
GGACATGCTGGCCCCGGTGTTCTTCGACAGCCAGTACCACCTGCTGCTGGCCCAGCAGACCGTGGTGGACGTGCCCGCCCTGGCCGACGCCCTGGCCCGTCTGGCCACCGACGTGGACCTACGCGCCCGCATGGGCGCCGCCGCGAGGGCGCGGGTGCTGGCCGAATTCACCTGGGACGGCGTGGCGGCCCGCTGGCTGGACCTGTGGGAGGCTTTGTGGCGCCAGCCCGCGCCATTTCAGGCGGTTGGGCACGGCGGCTACGTCGCGGCGAGGGCGGATGACGGCACGGCCGGTCCGGATGGCGACACGGACGCGGACGTCCTGCGCGAGTTGCGCGAGGCCGTCCATCCGCTGCACATGCCCTATGGCGGGGTGTTCGGCGCTTATCCCACCGCGCTGCTGGACCACGACATGACCATGCGCTGGACCCGCGCGGGCGAGGCCGTGTACCGCAAGCAGGAATTTCCCGTGCTGTACACCGGCGTGGAACGGCTGGTGCCGCCCGCCCGGCTGCAACGGATGCTGTTCGCGGCGCGGCGGCCGGTCCCGGCGGGGCAGTTGCTGGACCTGCTGGCGGAAGAAGGCATGGCGCGCGAGGCGGCCAGCTTCCTGCTGCTGTGGGCGCTGAAGCAGGACCTGCTGGAGCGGGCGCAACCGGCGCAGGCGGCAGAACCGACAGAACCGGCACAACCGGCCCAGCCGGGCAAGCCCCACGGGGGCGGGGAGGGGGAATGAGCATCGGACTTCCCGCCGCGCTGCACTTCCATACCCTGCTTTCCCACCGGGGCGGGGCCACGCGGGTGGCGCGCATGCTGGCGCGGGGCCTTGCCCGGCGCGGCGTGCCGGGGTGGGCGGCTGCCTGCTGCCCGGCATGCCCCTGCACCTGCACGCCACGCTGGACTGGACGGCCTGTCTGGACTCCGTCACCCAAGCGGTCCGGGGGGGCGGCCCCGGCGTTCCGGCCATGCCCGCTCCACCCATGACGCCCGTTCCGCCCGTGCCGTCCGTTCCGCCCGTGCCATTGGTCGTCACCGTACACGACTGTTCGCTGCTCACCGGCGGCTGCGTGTACCCCATCGAGTGCGACGGCTGGCGCACCGGCTGCCCCGGCCCGTGCCCACGCGGCTATCCCGACGCCGCGCCGTTGCAGGACCGCCGGGCCCAAGCCCTGCGCGCCGCCGCGCCGGTCCTGGTCAGCCCGTCGGGTTGGCTGGCCCGCATGGTGCGCGCGCGCTTTCCGGACCTGCCGTGCACCGTGGTGCCCAACGGCGTGGAACCGGCGGGCGGTCCGCCGCCGCACGAGGCCCGCGCCGCCCTGGGCATCGCGCCCGATGCGCGGGTGGCCATCTTCGTGGCGCACGGGGGCGAGCAGGCCATGCTCAAGGGCGGCCACCGCTGGATGGCC
>JALHHV010000106.1:0-3206 GCA_022837365.1 Desulfovibrio sp.
AACGTTTCCGTGGCGGCGCACCCGACCTTTTGCGGGGAGACGGCAAGACCGCGGCGGGCGCGGATGCCCAGGTGGTGTCACACGAGCAGGAATTTTGTTCTCTGCCAAGGAAGAACAGTTTTTATGGAGGGAGTCTACTCTTCTCGTACTCGACCGGAATAAAAAACTGTTCTGACCGCCCTGCGCTCGATCCGTAAGGCTCGCAGGCTCGCCTAACGGGCACGCTTCGCGCCCTTCGGGTCGGCTAGGCAGAGGGCAAAAGAACGCTCGTGACGACACCACCTAGGAGAGCAGGCGCATCAGGTCGTCCAGCCCCGTGGCCGGGTCGAACGCACCCAGATCGTGTCCGGCCGGCGCATCGGGGGCCATGCCCTCTTCCGCCGGGTCCGGCGCGGCGGGGCGGCCCAGCACGGCCAGGCACATCCGGTCCATCAGGCGCACCCGGCGGCGCGCCTCGGCGGCGTCCAGGGCCGGGGCGTGCACCCCCTGCAACATCAGAATTTCCATGTTCAGGCGGCCCAGCCGTTCCGTGAACTCGTCGGCCTCGCGCGCCGCGCGGGACAGGCGTTCGCGCCGGGCGGAAAGGGCCGCGTGCGCGCTTGCGCCGGGCGGCAGGTCGTGCAGCAGGTCCAGCCACAGGGCCAACGCCTCGACGTAGCCGGGGTCGGACGGGGGCATGCGCTGGATGAACCGCAGCACCAGATCGGGGCGGGATTCGCGGGCGGTTCCCGCAGAGGATTCGGCGGCGGAAACGGCCGGGGTTTCGGCAAGCTCGAACCGGGCGTCGCGCAGGGCCAGACGCACCGCGAGGGCTTGCGGTTCCGGCAGGGCGTGCGACACGGCTTCGGCGATACCGGCGGGAATGGCCCGGTCCAGCCGCAAACGGCGCACCAGTTGGGCCATGGCCCAGCCGGGCACGGGCAGCACGAGGCGCGCCGCGTGCGGGGCGTGTTGCGGTTCGTTACCGGTCTCGGACAGGTGCAGCACCGCCGGGCTGTCCGGCGGCAGCAGCCGCAACACCGCTGCGGAGAGGGAAGACGCGATGACGGGGTCGGGGTCAGGGACAGAATCGGGGGCGGATTCGGACGCGGTCCAATCGGCATGGACCAGCAACCGTTCCACGGTCAGGCGCAACGCCGTGTCGGGATAGAACAGGTATTCGAGGGCGGTTTCGGCGTCGGCAGCGGGCTGGTCGGGGGCTCCATCCTTGCCGTGCCCGGTCGCGCCCGCACCCCGGCCTTCCGGCGCGGCCCCCAGCAGCGGAGCGAGCCGTGCGGCGGCCTCCGCCCCCGGCAGGGCGGCAAGGCCGGGCAGGTCCAGTTGGGCTTCCAGAAATGCGCAGGTCTCGGGACCAAGGCGCACCCCGGTGGCCAGCCACCGCCGCACCGCATCGGCGATGCGCGGGGCCAGCGGGCCAGACACTCTGGAAGGGCCGGAAGGGCCGGGCATCAGGCCGTTTCGGCGGCCTTCACCTCGTTCCACAGCGCGTCCTTTTCCTCGAAGGAAAGGTTGGGGAAGTCCAGCCCGCGCTCGCGCGCCAGGGCTTCCATGCCCTCGAAGCGGCGCAGGAACTTCAGGGTGGCGTAGTCCAGCGCGGCGTTGGCCTTGATGCCCTTGCGGCGGCCCAGTTCCACGATGGTGAACAGGAGGTCGCCCAGTTCCTGCTCCTGGCGCTCCTTGTCGTCGCTGGCCGAGGCGTCCAGCCACTCCAGCCATTCGGCCTCCACCTGCTGCTCCACGTCCTCGTCGCTCTCCCAGGTGAAGTCCACGCGGGCGGCCTTGGAGTGCAGGCGATACGCCTTGACCAGCGGGGGCAACCCCTTGGGCAGGCTGTCGAACACGCCCTTGGGGGTCTCTTCGGCGGATGCGGCCTTCCCGTCGCCGTCACCAGCGCCATCGGCCCCGTCGGCCATGGCCGCGGCCTTTTCCTCGCGCTTGATGCGCTCCCAGTTGCGCAGCAATTCCTCGCGGCTGGCGCATTCGCCCTCGGCGAACACGTGCGGATGGCGGCGGATCATCTTGGCGGCGTTGCCTTCCATGGCCTCGTCCAGGGTGAACTGGCCCTTGTCGGCGTACAGCCTGCCGATGAACGCCAGCAGGAACATCACGTCGCCCAGTTCCTCGCGCACGTCGTGCACCTTGCCCGAACGGATGGCCTCCACCAGTTCGAAGCATTCCTCGATGACGTAGTCGGCCAGCGATTCCGGGGTCTGCTCACGGTCCCACGGGCAGCCTTCGGGGGCCAGCAGGCGGTCGATGACGTCGATGACGGCCTGAAGGCCCTGGGAAGAGGTCGGGGACGCGGGTTCGGTGCTCATGGTCTGCAATCCGTCGGATGCCCGGCGCGGCCGGGCGTTGGGGGTGGGGTTGGGGAGCCGGGCCGGCGCGCGCCGTCCGTCAGATATCCGGACCGGCCTGCGCCGTCCGTCAGAAGAGTTGTTGCGGCAAAAACGTCTTCACGTAGCCGGTGATCATCGAAAGGTACGGTATCACGCGCGAATCGCGCACGAAGGCGGCGTCGGGCAGAAAGTGCAGCAGCACGGCCAGCAGGATGGAGCAGATCAGCAGCCCCTTGGCCGCGCCCATGACCCCGCCCGCCATGTGGTCCAGCCACCCCGCAAAGGTGATGACCAGCAGCTTGCGGATGATGCGCGCCACGATGGCCACCACCAGCAGCACGCCCAGGCCACCACCTTGGCCACGTGGGGCGCGGCGTCGCCGTGGTGGCGGTTGGCCAGGATGAACCCGCCGATGACGCCCACCAGGCCCGCCACCTCTTCCACGAAGCCGCGAAACAGCCCGCGCAGGACGAACAACCCGACGATGATCAGGAAGGCTGCGTCCAGCATGTTGAAATTCATTCGGTTTCCTTGGGACGAGGGGAGTTGGGACCCGGCGGCGGACCGGAGAAAAGAGGCGGATGCGGACCGCGCGCGGGCCGAAGGCGGACAGGCGTGAACCGGAGCGGGCCGGGCGGCGACTGGGCACGGGCCTGTCGCGGCCTTGCCGGGCTCCCGTCCGGTCCCCCATCCCGTCCCTGTACGGGCACGTACCTACCAGAACTCGCCCCGAAGGGGAAGCAAGGCCGCCCCGGCGGCCCCCCGGCGGCGAAGGGGGCGGTGCGGGGCAATGCTGTTGCATGCGCCCGGTCATTTCCTGTACTATGCTTCGGGTCCGTGTTGCCCCCGGCGCCCTTTCGCGCCGAC
>JALHHV010000106.1:3247-16201 GCA_022837365.1 Desulfovibrio sp.
CGCACGGAGCCTCATGACACGCATCAGCATCACAGACCTGAAGCCAGGCATGCGCGTGGCCGACGACATCCGCGACGGCAACGGACGCCTGCTGTTCAAGTGCGGCGACGTGCTGTCGCCCGCCGGTCTGCGCATCCTCAAGATATGGGGCGTCACCGAGGCCGCCGTCATCGGCGAGGACGACGGCGGGGACGACATGCCGCCCACCGTGGCCGCCCGCTTCGACGAGGCCATGGAGCGCACCCGCGCCCATTTCGCCCTGCACGACCCGGCCAACCCGCACGTGGCCGCGCTGCTGCGCCACTGTGCCATGCGCCTTGCCGCCATGCCCGCGCCGTGGCCCCCCGCCCCCGGCGACGCCCCCTGCCCCGCGCGGCCCGACCCCGCCCCCCGGCCGGTGACGCTGGAATCCGTGCTGCGCGAGGACATGCGCTTCGGCACCCTGCCCAGCGTGTTCCACCGCCTGGTGGAGGTGGTCAACGACCCGCGCAGTTCCGCCGCCGACGCGGCGGAGATCATCTCCAAGGACACCGACCTTTCCGCGCGCCTTCTGCGCATCGCCAACAGCGCCTACTACGGGCTGCGGGCGCGCATCGAAACCATCACCCGCGCCGTGTCCATCATCGGCACCAACCAACTGGTGTCGCTGGCCATGGGGGTCAGCGTGGTCACGGCCTTCCGGGGCGTGCCGCAGGACCTGGTGGACATGCGCGCCTTCTGGACCCACTCCATCGCCTGCGGCGTGGCCGCGCGCATCCTGGCCGGGCTGCACCGCATGGGCAACGGCGAACGGTTCTTCGTGGCCGGGCTGCTGCACGACCTGGGGCGGCTGGCCATCTACGGGCAGTTACCCGAGCACGGGCGGCTGCTGCTGGCCGAGGCCCGCTCGCGCGGGACCACGGTGCGCTCGCTGGAGCGCGACATCGTCGGCTTCACCCACGACGAGATGGGCGGGGCCATCCTGCGGCAATGGAAGTGCCCGGTCTCGCTCGAACGCAACGTACAGCGCCACCATACGCCCGAACGCTCCAGCGGCAGCAGCGAGCCGGCCATCATGGCCGTGGCCGACCTGCTGGCCAACGCCCTGTGCCACGGCACCAGCGGCGAAGTGCTGGTGCCGCCCCTGTCCGACGAGGGCTGGGCCGCCCTGGCCCTGCCCCCCGGCGCGGTGGTGCAGACGGCCAACCAGATGGAGTATCAGGTGCTGGAAATCATCAGGTTCCTGGAAACGCATGACTAGCAACGACCCCACCTTCGGCAGCGCGGGCCTGCACGCCCGGCTGCGCCATCTGGAAGACCAGGCCCGGTTCACGCTCGACGTGCTGGACATGGCCTTCAACCTCGGCGACTTCCAGACCTGCATCAACCGGCTGGAAGAGCCCTCGGCCCTGCTGGACGAGGCGGTGGCGCGCATCGGCGAACTGGTGCAGTTCTCGGTCACCGCGTTCTACCTGGTGGACGAGCACACCTCGGACTTCGTGCTGGGCCTGTGCCGCCCCAGCGAGGAAGGCCCGGCCATCGAACGCGAGGTGGAGCGGCTCATCGAGACCGGGGTGTTCGCCCTGGCCGTGCGCGAGAACCGGCCCATCACCGTGTATTCCTCGGACAACAGCCACCGGCTGGTGCTCAGCGTGCTGGCCACCACCTCGCGCGTGCGGGGCATGTTCATCGGGGCCATGCCGCGCACCGAAAAGAACCTTTCCGGCATCCTGCTCTCGCTGCTCTCGCTCATCCTCAAGCACTGCGCCAACGCCATCGAGAGCTTCGAGCTGTACCGCCTGCTGCGCGAGCACGACCGCCGCCAGCGCGAATTCATCGACACCCTGTCCGTCACGGTGTTCGAAACCGACCCGGCGGGCATCCTGCGCTCGCTGAACCGCGCCGCCGCAACGCAGTTCGGCATCGACCCGGCCGCTCTGCCCCCGGCGGCGGGCCTGCTGGACCTGCTGGCCCCGGACGAGCGGCCGCGCATGGCCGCCGCCATCGCCGAGGCGTTGCGCAACGGCCAGCCCGCGTCGCTGGCCTGCGAGGCCCAGCACGCCTCGGGCGCCACCTTTCCCGCCGTGCTGCACCTTGCCCCGTGCATGCACGACGGGCTGTGCACCGGCCTGCGCGGGGTGCTGGGCCGCCGCCCCGTGGAATAGCCCCGCCCCGCCCCACCCCCTTGCGGTGCGTACCGCAGCCTGTTAGTGTTCGCATACCCGATACTCGCCGGACCATGACGCACCGGCGGGCATACCGGCCAGGCCCGCATCGCCGCGCGGGTCCGCCGCCCCTCGGAATTGCCATGTCCACCCCGCCCAGCATCCTGGTCATCGACGACGACCCGCAGGTCCGCGGCTCGCTGGCCGATTTCCTGTCGGACAGCGGCTACGGCGTGCTCCAGGCCGGGGATGGCCGCGCCGGGCTGGACGCCTGGGAGGAGCACGGGCCGGACCTGGTGCTGGTGGACCTGCGCATGCCGGTGCTGGACGGACTTTCGGTGATCCGGGCCATCACGGCCTCGGGCCGGGGCACGCCGGTGGTGGTGGTTTCCGGCACCGGCGTGCTGCGCGACGCCGTGGCCGCCCTGCGCGAGGGCGCCTGGGACTACCTGGCCAAGCCCGTGGAAGACATGGGCGCCCTGGAACACACCGTGGAGCGCTGCCTGGAGCGGTCCCGCCTGCTGGCGGAGAACGAGGCCTACCGGGCCGGTCTGGAGGCGCGCATCGTCGAACGCACCCGCGAACTGAGCGCCGCCTACGACCGGCTCAGCGGGATGCTGGAGGCCACGGTGGATTCCCTGTCGCGGGTCACCAACCTGAAGGACGCCTACACCGGCACCCATCAGGCCCGGGTCACCGTGCTGGCCACGGCCATGGCCCGCAGGCTGGGCATGCCCGGCGACGAGGTGGAATCGGTGCGGGTGGCGGGCATGCTGCACGACATCGGCAAGCTGTGCATCCCCGCACAGTACCTGCTGAAACCCACCGTGCTCGACGCCCACGAGATGGCCTTCATGCGCCAGCACCCCCAGTTCGGGCACGACATCCTGGAAAGCATTCCCTTTCCCCACCCCGTGGCGCGCATGGTGTTGCAGCACCATGAACGGCTGGACGGTTCCGGCTATCCGCACGGGGTGTCCGGCGACGCCCTGCTGCCGGGAGCGCGCATCCTGGGCGTCGCCGACGTGGCCGAGGCCATGTGCTCGCACCGCCCCTACCGCCCGGCCCACTGCGTGGAAGCGGCCATGGACGAGCTTGCCTCCGGCAGCGGCAGGCTGTACGCCCCGGACGTGGTGGACGCCTGCCTTGAACTGCTGCGCGGCAACCACGCGGGCCTTCCGGAGGTGGCCGAAGTGCTGCGCCAGTTGCGGAACGGCGACGCCGTGTGCTCGTAAGCGCGCAGAACGCGCTCCAGCCCGAAGCCACCCCGCCAAGACATGACCGGGACCGCCCCCGCAGGGACGATCCCGGTCTTCATTTGCACGTGTGGGCGCCGGGGGGCGCGCCGCCTCAGGCGTTCTCGCTCTGCATCTGCCCGATGATGGCCTTCAGCCTCTGGGCCTGCGCCGCAAGCTCGCTCACGGCCAGGGCCGACTGGCGCATGGCGTCGCTGGTCTCGGCGGAGATGCGGTTCACTTCCTCCACGGCCCGGTTGATCTCGTCGGACGCGGCGGACTGCTGCTCGCTGGCGGTGGCGATGGAACGCACCTGGTCGGACACGGAATCGGCCAGGGACACGATGGCCGACAGCGACTGGCCCGCCTCGCGCGCCCTGCCGGTGACGCTTTCCACCTCGCGCACCGTCTCGCCCACCTGGGCGATGCTCACCCTGGCCCCCTGCTGGATGCCGCCGATGGCCTCGCCCACCTCCTTGGTGGCGGTCATGGTCTTTTCGGCCAGCTTGCGCACCTCGTCGGCCACCAGGTTGGTCTGGTCCGCGATGTCGGAAATCACCCCCAGGATGGCCCCGATGCGCTCGGCACTCTTGCCCAGGGCATCCATGTCGCGGTTCAGGGTTTCGGAATGGCGCTGCACCACGCCGATGCCGCCGATCATGTCCTCCACGATGCCCGACCCGGCCGCAGCCTTGGACTTGGCGTCGTTGGCGGTGTCGGCGGCAAGGCCCGCGCTGCGGGCCACCTCCAGCACGGTGGCGTTCATTTCCTCCATGGCCACGGCGGTCTCGCCGGTGCGGCGGCTTTGCAGTTCCGCCCCGCGCGAGGACTGTTCGATCTGCGCCGAAAGCTCTTCCGAGGCGGCGGACACGATGTCCACGATGCCTTCCAGTTCGCTCGCGGCGTGCAGCATGCCCTCGCGCCGGGCCTGTTCGGCGCGGGCGCTGGCGGCCTCCGCCTCGGCCATGGCCTGCCGGGCCTTTTCCGTCTCTTCCCCCGCAAGGCGGGTCTGCTCCAGGGCCTCGCCGATCTTGTCCTTGAGCGTGGCCACCATGGAGCGCAGGGCGTCGGCCAGTTGGCCCACCTCGTCGCCGGTGCGCACGGTGAGTTCGGAATCCAGGTCGCCCCCGGCCACTGCCGTGGCATAGGCGGTGGTGCGCGAGATGGGCCGCGACAGGGCGCGCGACAGCAGCCAGGCCACCGCGATCATCACCGGCAGCACGCCCGCCATCACCGCCAGCGACGAATTGGTCACCCGGTCCTGCACCTCGATGATGCTGGCCACGGGCATGCCGATGAACCACATGCCGATGGTCTTGCCCTCCATGTCCAGGATGGGCCAGTACGCCGTCTCGTATTCGCTGCCCAGAATCACGTTGCGCGCAAGGAACGTCTTGCCCGCGTTGAACACTGTCTCCATCACCCTGGGGTTGTCCATGCGCGTGCCGACGGCCCGCTTGCCGTCGCGCACGATGGTGGTCATGACGCGCGTGTCGCCCTTGAACACCGTGACCTCCAGGCCGGTGAACGACTTCAGGTCGTCCACGAAGCCCTCGCGCACCAGCGAGGTGCCGATGGCCACCGTGCCGATCACCTTGCCGTCCCGGCGGATGGGCGCCCCCGCCCGCAGGGTGAACGGCACCACAGTGCCGGAGATGACCCCCACCGAGGCTTCGCCGCGCAAGGCGCGCCGCACGGTGTCCTGGTCCAGCACCGAATCGCCGGTCTTGTCGGAGTGCCCGCGCGCCAGCACGTTGCCCTTGTCGTCGGTGACGGTCATGAAGTCCGACCCCACGTCGCGCATCAGCCGCCTGGACAGTTCCACCGCGCGCGGGCCATTGCCCTCCGCCACGGCGGCGACGAAGTCCGCGTGCTGCGCCACCAGGGCCACTTCCTCCAGGAACTTGGAGGAACGGTCGCCGATGTTGCGCACCACCACGTCGCGCAGCCGGGTCACCGCCTGCGCCGATTCGTCGGCGAAACCGCGCTTCATGAAGTGGTGAGCCGTGCCGAAAATGGCCGCCGCCGTCAGCAGCACGATACAGATGACCATGATGAGCAGTTTGCGGAGAATCGTCAGTTTCATGCACGCCTCGCACGGTAACAAGGTGAGTGTGTACTGCACTTATCGGACAACCACTCACGAACATTAGGGAACACGTGCTCGTCAACTGCATGCCGGAACCGTGCCGGGCGCCAGGTCAGGGCGTCAGGCCGGGGCGGGACCGGCCGCCTGCCTTTCGAGCCATATAACGGACATGTCGGATAGTTGTCTCCTTCCGTCAACCAAAAGTCGCGCGCGGGGCACGGATTGTGTCACCATGTCCCGTGGGCGCGCGCACGGCGTGGCGCATACGGCTTCGCACTGGCGGAAAAACAGGGGGGAGAAAGAAAGGTGGCGGGTCAGTTGCTGTTGCGCAGCGAAATGGAGTGCTTCTGCAACAGCTCGTACAGCCGGGCGCGGGAAAGGCCCGAAAGGGCGATGGCCGAGGCGATTTCGCCCCGGCTGCGGCGGATGAGTTCCATGAGGTAGGCGGATTCCATGCGGTCCATGGTCACCTCGCGCGCGGAGCGGAACGAGGGGAACACCTCGTTGGCGAAGCCGAAGCCTTCCCGCTCCACGGGCGGCGGGCAGGTGTCGGACGGCATGGCCGCCATGGCGGCAGGCACCCCGCGCGGGGCGGAGGACGACGCCCCCGAGGGGCCGCCCGCGCCCGCCGGGACGGGGAATCCCGGCGGTCCCGACGGGCCGGACATTACGGATGGGCCGGACATCACGGACGGGCCGGGCGGGCCATAGGCCACGGACGAGGCGGGCGCTCCCGGCAGACCGTACGAGCCGGGTTCCGCCGCCGGTCCGCTGCCGTTGTCCCCGGCCCCGGCTCCTGTCCATGTCCCGGGCGCCGGAAGGTGCTCCTCTTCCTCATGCTGGCGTGCGGGTGACGGGTCGCGCCGGGCGCGCATGACGTGCCCGCGAATCTCCACCGGCAGGTGCTGCGGGTACAGCCGCTGCTCGGCAAAGGCCGCCTGCACCGCGTAGTGCAGGGCGTTGATCATGTCGCGCACGTTGCCCGGCCAGTGGTAGATCTGCAACGCATCCACGAAGTCGGGCGACATCTGCTTGGCGGCCAGACGATGCTGGCGGCAGATGCGGTCCACGTAGTGCCGGGCCAGCGGTTCGATGTCGTCGCGCCGTTCGCGCAGGGCGGGCAATTGGATGATGCGCGTTTTCAGGCGGTGGTACAGGTCCTTGCGGAAGGCCCCGCGCCGTACCATGTCCTCGATGTCGCAGTTGGTGGCGGCCACCAGTCGGAAGTCGCTGCGCACCTCGTTGCGGGCGCTGATCGGGCGGAAGGTGCGTTCCTGCAGCACCCGCAGCAGCGACTTCTGCACCGAAAGGTCAAGGTCGCCGATTTCGTCCAGAAAGATGGTGCCGCCGTCGGCCTGCTTGAACAGGCCGTCGCGGGCGGCGTCGGCCCCGGTGAACGAACCGCGCTCGTGCCCGAACAGGATGCTTTCGGCCAGGGTGCTCGGCAGGTTGGTGCAGTCCACCACGATGAACCCGCGCCCGGCGCGCTCGCTGTTCTCGTGCACGGCCCGGGCGAACAGTTCCTTGCCGGTGCCCGTCTCGCCCAGGATCAGCACGTTGGTGTCGGTGCGGGCGGCCACGCCCAGCGAATGCAGGCAGCGTTCCAGTTGCAGGCTGGTGCCGATGATGTCGCCGCGCTTGATGTTGGCCTGGCCGATCAGGGCCACCTTGGCGGCGTGGTGGTACAGGCAGCGTTCCAGCACCTGGCGCACGGTGGCTTCGTCGAAGGGGGGCAGCAGCACATCCCACGCCCCGGCGCGGATGGCGTCTTCCGCCCTGGACCCGGCGCGCTCGGCCGTCAGGGCCAGCACCTCGGGCTGGCTGCGCATGGCGGCCAGCTCCGGCAGGCAGGCCAGACCTTCCGGTCCGGGAGTGTCCACGTCCAGCAGCACCACGTCGCACGGGCGGCGGCGTCCGCTGGCCACCGCCTCCTCGCAGGTGGAGACCACGCGGCATGCATGCCCGGCAGCGGTGACGGCGGGCACAAGGTGTGCCCTGTACTGTCGCGTGGGGTCGATCACCAGAACGTCTGCCATGGTCCCCTTCCGCCGGCCACACCGCCGGCCCCCGATCGTGCGCCACCGCGCCGCATGCCTTGTGCCCGCACGTCATGCGCGCCCGGACATGCCAGGCCGAGCCCGGAACATCCGGAATAGCCGCACCGCCCTGTGGCGATGCGGCCCCCCCCGTGCCACCAACGCGGACCACGCCACGCGTAGCTGTCCGCATGCTATGCCACAGCATTGTTTTTTCGGAAAGGGGGCTAGATTTACGCAGGACAACATTACATCGTCCGCAGCCCCCCCTTCCGCCCCCTGTTCGGGGGGCACTGTCCGCCTTCTCCGGACGCACGCCGGTCCGGCCGGACCGGCACCGTGTCCGCCACGGCCGGAAACGCGCCTTGAAGAACTTTTTTAACAACATGTTATAATGAGATAATTCGTCAAACTGACCTGATCTTCCTTCACGGATGGCACGGACTTTTCATATCTTGGCGTCAAGCGTCATTGTCTGCCTTTTGTGGACAACACGGGAGATCCACCATGAGAAGATTCCGCGAACTTCGCGTTCCCCACGACCTGCTGAAGCGCATCGACGTCGCCGCGGAAGAAATGGGCATCACCACGACGGCCCTCGTGGAAGGGCTGCTGGAGCGCTACCTGCTGCGCCGCGACGCAAAATCGCGGGACGACGCGGACCGGCGCGCCTTCGAACGTCACCCCATCCGCCTGCCGGGGGTGGTGTACGTCACCGAGCCGGACGGCCACTACGGGCGCTACCAGCCCGTGGAACTGTATGATATCTCGCTGAACGGCGTGGGCTTTCGCATGCCCCCCAATTCCGAACTGGACGTACGGCTGGCCGACGGCGAATTCGAGGTGATCTTTCGCTTGGACGACAGCAACCCGCCGGTGCGCATGCGCTGCCGCAGCACCCGCAACGAGCGCGGCAAGGGCGCCACGCGGGTGGGGGCCTCCTTCATCGGCGGCGACACCACCAGCCACACCCTCATGGAACGCTACTTCGTCCAGTAGCCGCCCCGCCGACCGCCACTCGCCCGCCGCCGCGCGCCCCCGAAGACACCATGGGACGCGCGCGGAATGTCTTTGCCCTCCCTTGTCCCCCCTTGTATCTTGACGCGCCCCGCGCCTTTCGCGCAAAGTCTCGTCCACGACGATGCCGGACATCGCCCGCCAAACAGGCGCGGGCACCGCTCCGGCCTCCCGCGAGCGCGCGGCGGCGCTCCGGCGCACCGCGTCACGCCCCACACGAGCACACCCCCAGGAGACAGAGACATGGCGGAACATATTGTGGAAAAGCTAGAGGTACAGCCCTACTTCGACGTGGAGCTGCTGATGAACACCAGCCAGGAGACGCGCATCGGCGGCGAGGTGATGACCCGCCTGATGCAGCGCTGGGAAGCCTGGATGGACAATCTGCACGCCCTGCGCATCGACACCGGCAAGATCCAGTATTTGGCGGTGTGGCTGGACAACGAGGTGGAGGACGACGTGGACAACGCGTGGGAGACCTCCCCCTCCGACGCGTTCATCATCAACTCCCTGGCCCAGACCATGGTCATGAGCGCCGTGCACATGCTGCTGCCCGAGGTGGAGGACGTGGGCTGCGCCCCGGCCCCCAAGCCCACCGACAAGCTGCGCGCCGCGCTGGAGGCCGAGGGCCTGCCCTACAGCGGCGAAGGCCCCACCCTGTCGCGCCGCTACGCCGTGGTGACCCATTTTCCGTTCAAGGGCGGCTGCGAAATCTGCACCTTGCTCAAGGACTGTCCCAAAGGCTCGGGCGCGGCGGGCGCGCCGTCGTCCATCGTGCTGCCGGGGTACCTGCCCGTTGCCGCCGCCCCACGGAATGGCGCCGCCTTTACTTCACCCCGCGACTACCCTAGAATGCGCGCCCAAGGAACCGGAGCAGGACAGCCCGGAGGCATGCATGTCCACGGATTTCGCCATGCAGTTTCCCGGCGGACGCCGGATGAGCATCGGGGGACTTCGGGCCATGTCCGAACCGCCCGAACCGTGGCGCGGCCCGCCCTATCTGGCGCCGCCGTCCCCTTCCCTGCTGGACAAGACCCAGGCCGTCGTTGACGACATGGAGGCCGATGCGGCCGCCGAGCGGGCGCGGCTGGAGCGGGCAGGCTACAGCCCGCCCAAGGGCGATATCCGCCACCTGAGCCCGCTGGCCGTGCCCGAGCGCATCGAGGGCACGCTGGTTTCGCTGATCGGCTGACGCGCGTCACTCCGTCCGATCCGGCCAGCCCCATACTTTCCCAAGGAGCGTCCATGAGTCAGGACCCGAAATACCCGACCCGAATCCGCTACGAATACGAACACGATCCCGGCGTGCGGCTGGAGTACGCCCACGGCGTGTGGGGCGGCATCAACCCGCAGGGCGAGATAGAGATGAGCTTCTACATAGAAACCGACAAGATGCCACCGTTCTCCGAACGCCTGGTGGCGCCCGACGGCAGCTTCGGCCACGAGGTGGCCCCCTACGACGAGAACCTCAAGGTCATCACCCGCCACATCCGTTCCAAGGTGGTGCTGAACTACCACACCGCCCGCGCCGTCCTGGAATGGCTGGAGGAAAAGGTGGAAACCCTGGAAATGGAAGAGGAAGGCGGCATGATGTACGAGGGCGAAGGCGCCCTGGAACAGTAGGGGCTATCTCCAAATTGTCTTTTTGCCCGTTGGCTTCGTCAAACTTCGCCTGTCATTTTCCTTGCCAACGAACAAAAATCCTGATTTGGAGACAGCCCCTACCCTCGCCCCATGATTCCGGAAGCAGCGAAGCCCCTGGCGCAAATGCGGCAGGGGCTTTTTTCGTGGCGCGGAACGTGTGCGGCCGGGCTGTTCGGAAATGCGGAACGTCTCCCCCGTCAGCTGTCCTGACGCCCGTCCGGCCGCCCGTCCGGCCTGCCCGCCACGCGGGACAGCAGCGGACGCAGCCGGGACAGCACCGGCTCGGCCAGGTCCGGGGCCAGGCGGCGCGCCAGCAACAGGTACGCAACGGCGAACACCGGGCCGCTGGCGGCCAGCGCCAGGAACGCGCCCCACACCTGCCCGGCCGGGGTGGCCGGGGCCAGCAGCGGCGCATACGCCAGCGCGGGCCATGCGGGCAGCGCGGCCGCCGCGCACAGCGCCGCCGATTTCGCGCCCCACCCGACGATGCCGGAAAGCCCGCCGCCGCCATGACGCCTGCGCCAGACAAGGGCCAGCGCCACGGTATACACGGCCACGGCCACCGTGCCCGCCGCGGCCACGCCCAGGGTGCCCCGCGCCCCGGCCTGGCCCGCCAGCACGTACAGCGGCAGCGCGGCCAGGGTGGCCAGGGTGCCCACCACCGCCGGGGTCACCGTATCCTGATGGGCGTAGAAGGCCCGGCCCACCACCTGCTGCACGGCCCAGAAGGCCACGCCGCACAGCATCACCCGCAGCAGGGGCGCGGAGGCCAGCGTTTCGGCGGCGGCGAACCCGCCCCCCTGAAAGATCAGGCGCATGGTGGGCTCCGCCGCCAGCAGCATCCACGCGGACAGGGGGATGATCACCGCCAGCGCGTTGCGCAGGGCCGTGGACAGGGTGGCGTCGAAGGATTGCGCCTCGCCCCTGGCGGCCAGCGCGGCCAGGAACGGGTACGAGGCCACCCCGGCGGCCTGGGCCACCACGCCCACCGGCACCAGCATGATGCGCCGGGCGTAGTTCAACAGGCTCACCGCGCCCTCGCCGGTCATGGAACCGAAGATGCGCACGAACTGCTCGTCCAGCACCACCACCGACTGGCCGATCATCAGCGGAAGGGCCAGCAGGGCGAAACGGCGCACGCCGGGATGGCGCAGCACCGGGCGAAGCCGCACCCCGCCGCCGCGCGCGGCGGCCAGCAGCGGCAGCCCGAAGCTGCCCAGCGCGGCGCCCGCCAGCACGCCCCAGCAGAAGCCCTCCATGCCGCGCGCAGGGGCCAGCGCCCACGACAGCACGCCACCGCCGATGATGCACCCGTTGTACACCAGCGGCCCCATGGCGGGCACCGCGAACTGGCGGCGCATGTACAACAGCGCGGTGACGCACGCCCCCGGCAGAAAGAACGCCTGCGCGGGCAGGATGATGCGCAGGAAGCGCACCAGCCGGGCCGTGGAAGGCGCGTCGAAGCCTGGCGCTGCCACGCGGGCCAGTTCCGGCGCGAACCACCACGCCACGCCGGTCAGCAGGCAGATGGCGATGGCGATCCACCAGAACGCGGCGGCGAAGAAGCGCCAGCCGTCCTCCGGGTCGCGCTCGAAGCGCTCCGACAACAGGGGAATGAGGGTGATGGAGAAGTACCCGCCCGCCAGCAGGTAGTTGATGAAGTCGGGCACCACGAAGGCGGCGAAGTAGACGTCCGCCTCCACCGTGGCACCGAACAGGTAGGAGATGACCTTGTCGCGCACGAGGCCCATGAACCGCGACACGAAGACGCTGGCCGCCATGATCAGGGCGGCGGCGCCCATCTGCTGGGTGCGGGTGAACAGCTTCATGCGGCGGCGGGCTCTCCTGTGCTACGTGCGCGGTACGCAGGAACCACTACCCCATACCGCCCCGATTGACCATACGGAGAGGGGCGTGCACCAAGGCAACGAGCGCCCGGGTAAAGGCGTTCGGAAGGCCGCCTGGCCGCGCAACCACATTTTTTTCAGCAGTGGTACTACACGAGACTACCTTTTACACAAATTAACACATTGAAAAATTTACTATACAAGTATTTCCTGATTTCCTGTTCATCCATTGACAACTGTGCACTCAACCGCTAGATATGCCCCATTCATGGAGAGAGGCGCGAGGGTACGGCCCTGTGACCGCCCGGCAACCTGCCCTGACGTGACGCCGTCGGTCGGGACAAGGTGCCAACACCGACCGTGTAGCGCACGGGATCATGATCGCGGGCTTGCGGCGTCGGCCTCTCCACGCGAGGGGCTTTTTTGTTTTGGGGCATCGGCAGGCCGCTGGGGCCGCACGGTGCATGTGGGTGGATTTCAGGCCAATTGCGCACCCACAGAAAAAAAATGCAGCTAACAGGCCGTCGCGCCACGGGGGCCGCCGAATCACCCAGCCGGAACATCCGGCGGGCACGGTGGACAGCCCAAGGGCGCGCGGTGGTCCGCCGGCCCAGCCCCCGGCGGATTGACCACGCGAAGTCCGGACGGCTTCGCGGGAAAAGGGAGACACGATGAAGGATTTTCTGGAGAAGTTGCAGCCCGTTGGCGAGTGTGTGATCTACTACCTCTACCACAACGAGGACGAACCCATGCCCACCTGCTGGTCCGACCCGCTGGAGCTCATGGGTGACATGACTCGCCTGCAACTCACCGACGCACAGATGCGCGACCTGCGCGACATCGTGAGCGAGGAAATCCGCAGCGAAGGCCCCGAGGCGGTCTGGAAGGGGCGCACCCTGCGCAAGAACATCATCCATTCCTGCGGCTACCTGGTGTAGCCGG
>JALHHV010000107.1 GCA_022837365.1 Desulfovibrio sp.
TTCCCCTCTAGTGGGTGTCAACGCGGCACGTCCGCTCCGGCCGGGAGACGGCGGGGTGCGCCCGGCCAATCCGGGCGGCGGCGCGCGCCTGTGCACCGGCAGGCATAGCGCACGGTTTTTTCGTGGCGCGGCCCGCAAGGGGGTGGGAAGGGGGTGGGAAGGCCGTCCGAAGGGTGCGTGGCCATGACGTGCGCCTGACGTGCGCTCCCCGCCTGTCTGTCTGCTCGCCCGGCGCTCCCCATGACTCGTTTGTCCCATCCCGAACGCCTTCCCCACCCTGCCCGGCAACGCGAAAGCCCCCGCCACGGAATGCGGCGGGGGCTTGGGCTGACGGCATGTTCGGACGGCTTGCCCCATAAAGGGGTCAAGGGGGCGCGGGGCAGCGCCCCGCTCCTTCCCGAAATCGCACCGGCGGGCTATTCCTCGCCGCCGCCGTCCTCATCCAGGTCGCGGGAGTACTTGCAGTTCTTTTCCGGGCAGGCGATGTGGCGGCCAGTCCGGGCAGGGGCCGGGCACGGGCCAGTCCCACAGGGCGTAGTCGCACTTGGGGTAGGTGCTGCACGAGTAGAAGATCTTGCCGCGCTTGGAGCTTTTTTCCACCAGCACGCCGTCGCAGCCTTCGCGCGGGCAGGGCACGCCGGTGGAGAACGGCGCGGTGTACGTGCAGTCCGGGTACTTGGTGCAGGCGATGAACCGGCTGCCGGTGCGCGCCTTCTTCAGCACCAGGTCGCTGCCGCATTGCGGACAGGTGCCCACCTTTTCCGGTTCCTCGCGCAGCTTCTGCTCGACCTGGATGTTGCCCTTCTCGTCGCGGGTGAAGTTCTTGGTGTTGCGGCAGGCCGGGTAGCCGGAGCAGGCCAGGAAGGTGCCCGCCTTGCCGAACTTGATGACCATGGGCTTGCCGCACAGTTCGCAGTCTATGCCGCTGGGCAGGCCGCCCTTCACGGTGTCCATGGCCTGGGCGGCGCGTTCCAGCACCGGGTTGAACCCGCCGGTGAAGTCTTCCAGCAGCTTCACCCAGTCCAGGTCGCCTTCGGCCACCTTGTCCAGCGAGCCTTCCATCTGCGCGGTGAAATCCACGTCCATCAGGGTGGTGAAGTGGCCGGTCAGCAGGTCGCAGACCACGGCCCCAAGGTCGGTGGGGGCGAAGTGCTTTTCCTCCAGCCGGGCGTAGTCGCGGTCGAGCAGGGTGGAGATGATGGCCGCGTAGGTGGACGGGCGGCCGATGCCGCGCTCTTCCAGTTCGCGCACCAGCGAGGCTTCGGTGTAGCGCGCCGGGGGCTGGGTGAACTTCTGTTCCTTTTCCACGGACAGGGCTTGCAGTTCCTCGCCCACGGAAAGTTTGGGCAGGTCGCCCCCGGCCGTCTCTTCCCCTTCGGCCGCCGCGTCCTTCTGGGGCGATGCGGCCAGAAAGCCGGGGAACAGCAGCCGTTCGCCCTTGGCGCGCCATTCGACGGGGCCGCAGACGATGGTCACCGTGGTGTCGTGGAAGCGCGCCGCCGCCATCTGCGAGGCCACGAAGCGCTGCCACACCAGCCGGTACAGCTGGTATTGGTCCGGCGGCAGCAGGTGGCGCACGGAATCGGGCGTCACGCCCACGTCCACGGGCCGGATGGCTTCGTGCGCGTCCTGCGCGCCGCCCTTGGTCTTGAACTGGCGGGCCTTGGCGGGCAGGTGGTCGCCCCCCCAGGTGGCGGCGATGAACTCGCGCGCCGCGTCGCGCGCCTCGTCCGCGATGCGCACGGAGTCGGTACGCATGTAGGTGATCAGGGCCACGGTGCCCGCCTCGCCCAGTTCCACGCCTTCGTACAGGCGCTGGGCGATGTTCATGGTGCGCTTGGCCGAATACCCCAGCCGCTGGCTGGCGGACTGCTGGAGCGTGGAGGTGATGAACGGCGGCTGCGGCTGGCGCTGGCGTTCCTTTTCGTCGATGCCGGTGACCACGAAGGGCTGGCCCTGCATGGCCGCTTCCACGGCGGCGGCGTCTTCCGCGCTGCCGATGGCGGGCTTCTTGCCGTGCAGCTTGTGCAGGTCGGCCCGGAAGGGGGGCGGGGTGGCCCCGGCCAGGCGGGCGCGGAACAGCCAGTATTCCTCGGGGTTGAAGGCGCGGCGCTCGTTCTCGCGGTCCACGATCAGACGCAGGGCCACGGACTGCACGCGCCCGGCGGAGATGCCGCGCTTCACCTTCTTCCACAGCAGGGGGGAGAGCTTGTAGCCCACCAGCCGGTCGAGCACGCGGCGGGCCTGCTGGGCGTCGAACAGGTTGCGGTTCAGTTCGCGCGGGTTCTCCAGCGCTTCCTTCACCGCGCGGGCGGTGATCTCGTTGAACTGGATGCGCCGGATGTTGGTGTTCTTGTCGCGGATCAGTTCCGCCACGTGCCAGGCGATGGCCTCTCCCTCGCGGTCGGGGTCGGGCGCCAGGTACACGTTGTCGGCCTTGGCGGCGGCTTCCTTGAGGGCGGAAACCACCTTCTGCTTGCCGTCGATGACCTGGTAGCGGGGGGCAAAGCCGTTGGCCTCGTCGACGCCCAGTTCGCTGGTGGGCAGGTCGCGCACGTGGCCCACGCTGGCATGCACGGCGTAGTTGCCGCCAAGAAATTTCTTGATGGTCTTCACCTTGGCGGGGGATTCGACGATAATCAGGTCCTTGCCCATGACTGTTCCTTTCCGGGAAAATACGCTATTGGGGGCGCGTTTCCGGCAGGGAGCCGGATGCCCCGCCGGAAGGAGGCCGCGTTCGGCCCCGTCAGGTAGGGGAAAATACGGCAAACGACGATTCCGTCAAGCCGCGCGGCATGGCGCCGGGGCGGCGGACGGCGGGTCCACGGGGTGGAACCACATGCAATCGTTGGTCAATGGTGATGCAATGAACGGAACCGCAATGAACGGGGTCGCGGGCGCGGCGGCGCGCCGCACGCGCGGGACGGCCCGGCTGCTGGTCCTCGTGCTGTGCGCGCTGCTGCTGGGCCTGGCCGGATGCGCCAAGGCCCCCTACACCGGGCGCAGCCAGTTGATCATGTATTCCGAGGCGGACGAGGCCAAAATGGGCCTTGCCGCCATGCAGCAGGTGCTGAAGAAGGAGAAGGAGGTCACCGGCACGCCCGAATCCGCCCGCGTGGAGCGGGTGGGCCGCCGCATCGCCGCCGTGGCCGAGCGCCCCCAGTACCGCTGGGAATTCCACACCATAGAGAAGGACGTGGTGAACGCCTTCTGCCTGCCCGGCGGCAAGGTGGCCGTGTACACCGGCCTCTTGGACATCGCCGACACCGACGCCGAACTGGCCGCCGTCATGGGGCACGAGGTGGCCCACGCCCTGGCCCGGCACAGCAACGAGAAGATGAGCCGGGCGCGCATGGTGCAGGTGGGCCAGCTGGCGACCATGGTGGGCGTGGCCGCGGCCAGCGGTTCGTCGCAGGCGGCCCAGGCCGTGGGCGACAGCTACGCCGGGGCCATGAACATGGCCGTCATGCTGCCCAACAGCCGCGAGATGGAATACGAGGCCGACCACATCGGCCTGCTGCTCATGGCCAAGGCCGGGTACGACCCTCACGCGGCCATCACCTTCTGGCAGAAGATGCTCAAGCAGGCGGGCGGGGGCCGCAAGTCGGACTTCACGTCCACCCACCCCACCGAGGCCAAGCGCATCGACGCGCTGAAGGCCATGCTGCCCGAAGCCCTGCGCTACTACCGCCCGCGCGACGACGGGGGAGGCAAGACCTCCGGGTCCGGCGGCGCATCGGGCGGCGCATCGGGCGGCGCGGTCCCGGCCGGAAAGTAGCCCGCCGCTGGCGGCCGCTGTCCCGCCCGTCGGCCGCTTGACGCGGCCCCCGCCCCCGCCCGGCCCCGCGCCATCCGCCCCGCCCGCAACCTGCCGTCATGCAACGCAGAGTGCACACGCTGGCATTCCCCTTGCTTTGCCCTTCCCGCCGCCACTCCGTTTTCACGGCGGCGAGGAGGATTGCGCATGGCCTACGGTAAAAGCATGTCCATGGACGCCCTGCAAACGCTGGTCGAAGGGCGGCCCACCGAAGGAGCCCGGCGCGCCGGAGCCGCCCCCAGGGCGGGCCAGCGGGCCGCCGCCGATCCGCGTTTCGCCGCGCTGCTCGCCAAGGGCGGCGCGGGGGTGGGCACATCGCCCCTTGCGGGCATCCTCACCGGCGGCGCGGGCGGCGGGGCCGGTTCCTCGCCGCAACTGGCCGCGCTGCCCGGACTGACGGCAGCCGGCGGCGACGCCGAAAGCGCCCTGGCCGCCGACGAGCGCGCCTCGCGCGCGGCCATGGACATCGTCAATTCCCGGGCGCTGGCCACCCTGGCCAAGGTCATGGAAGGGGGCGCGGGCGGGCTCGATTCGCTGCGCGGGGCCATGACCTCGCGCAACCTGATGGCCCTTTCCGGCAACCTGGACATGGCGGCTTCGGCCATGGGGGGCGGAGCGCCCACGGTCGCCGCCGCAGGCGGGCCGGGACGCGGCGGCGGGCAGCCGGGCGCGGGCAAGGCCGCGCGGCGGGAGCGGCCCGATCGGCCCGATCGGGCGGACAAATCCGGCCGCCGCGACGCGGCAGGCGCATCCGGTGACGACCTGGGCGGCCTTTCCGCGCAGTTCGAGTCGGGCGAGGAGGGCATCGCCGCCATCGGCTACGACCGGCACGGCGGCACCTCGTACGGCAAGTACCAGATTTCGTCGCGGGCCGGGACCATGGACCGCTTCCTCGACTTCGCGCGACAGGCCGCGCCGGACATCGCCTCGCGCCTGGAGGCGGCCGGACCCGCCAACACCGGCGGCAAGAGCGGCGAAATGCCCCGGGTGTGGCGCGAAATCGCCCAGGAAGACCCGGCCCGGTTCGAGGCGTTGCAGGAACGGTTCATCCATGAAAGCCACTACGCGCCCGCGTTGCAGGCCGTGAGCCGGGCGGCGGGGCTGGACAAGGGGGCGCTGTCGCCCGCGCTGCGCGAAGTGCTGTGGAGCACCGCCGTGCAGCACGGCCCGGCCGGGGCCACCCGCATCTTCGCCCGCGCGCTGGACAACATCGCCGGGCAGCCCAATGGCCAGCCCAATGGTCAGCCCGAGGTTCAGCCCAATGGTCAGACTGACGGGCGGGCCGGGGCCGCCGTGCAGGCGGGCACCGCCAAAGCGGGCCGCAACTTCGAGAAGCAGCTCATCCGCGAGGTGTACGCGGTGCGCTCCGGCCAGTTCGGCTCCTCGTCCGAGCGGGTGCAGGCCGCCGTGCAGAACCGCCTGGACCGCGAGATGAAGCTGGCCCTGGCCATGACCGACGGCAAGAACCGCGCGTAGGCGCGCCCCTTCCGGTTCGCCGGACGGCAGGGATTGCCCGGCGGGCGCGTCGGTCTTTTGGCGCGCCCGGCGTCGTCGTTTCGGCATCCATGTCCGCACCATTTTCCCGGCTTGTCCGCATCAGGAACAGGCCGGGATTTCCGCGTTTTCCGCGTCTCCATGCCCTGGGGGCGGGGGTTCCGCCATGTTTTCGGCAGCTCCGGCCTCGCCGGGCGGTTGACACCGGGGAGCCTGCCGCATACTCTGCACATATGAACACGTGTTCATATGTGCAGACTGAACCCACGGCCGGGCGGCGCAGGAACGCGCCCCGCCGTTTCCCCACGGAGACCCGCCCATGACCGCCTTTCGCATCGAGGAAATGGACTGCGCCAGCGAGGTGAACATCCTGCGGCGCGCGCTGACCCCGCTGGTGGGCAGCCCCGACCGGCTGGAATTCGACGTGCTCTCCCGGCGCATGCGCGTGGATATGGCCGGTCTGGACCTGCATGCCGACGACGTGGTGGCGGCCGTGGCCCGCACCGGCATGCGCGCCGCGCCCGAGGCCGCCGGACGCGGCGGCGCGGTGCCGCGCCCGGCCCCCGGCGCATCGGGCGGCTTCGCGTCCCTGCTGCCGCGCGGGCTGGCCGAACTGTGGCAGCGCCAGTCCTCGCTGCTGCTCTGCGCGTTGAGCGGCATGGCCCTTGTGGCGGGCATCGGCGTGGAATGGACGCACACCGGGTCGCTGCTGGAAGTGTTTTCCGAAGCGGGCGTGCCCCATCCGGCCACCCTGGCCCTGTGGCTGGCGGCGGCGGTGGCGGGCGCCTGGCGGGTGCTGCCCCGCGCGGTGCACGCGGTGCGCACCCTGCGCCCGGACATGAACCTGCTCATGCTGCTGGCGGTCGTCGGCGCGGCGGCCATCGGCCAGTTTTTCGAGGGGGCCTCGGTGGCCTTCCTGTTCGCCGTGGCCAACCAACTGGAATCGTGGAGCGTGGACCGGGCGCGCTCGGCCATTGCCGCGCTGCTGGACATTTCGCCCTCGCGGGCCTTGGACCTGCCCGGCACCCCCGTGGAAACAGCCGTGGAAAACGTGCCCGTGGGCTCGCGCATCCTGGTGCGCGCGGGCGACCGCGTGCCCCTGGACGGCACGGTGGCGGCGGGCAGTTCGGACATCGACCAGTCGCCCATCACCGGCGAATCCATGCCCGTGCCCAAGCGGCCCGGCGAGCCGGTGTACGCGGGCACCATCAACGGCGGCGGCGTGCTGGAGGTGCTGACCACCCGCGCCGCGTCGGACACCACCCTCGCGCGCATCCTGCACATGGTGGAGGCGGCCCAGTCGCGCCGCGCCCGCGCCGTGCAGTGGGTGGACCGCTTCGCCGCCGTGTACACCCCGGCCATGCTGGCCGTGGCCGCGCTGGTGGCCGTGGTGCCGCCACTGTTCTTCGGCGGGGCGTGGTCGGCCTGGGTGTACGAGGCGCTGGTGGTGCTGGTCATCGCCTGCCCGTGCGCGCTGGTCATCTCCACGCCGGTGTCCATCGTGGCCGGGCTGACCAGCGCGGCCCGCAACGGCGTGCTGGTCAAGGGCGGCTCGTTCCTCGAACTGCCCGCCAGCCTCACCGCCATCGCCTTCGACAAGACCGGCACCCTGACCCACGGCCGCCCGCGCGTGGCCCGCGTGCTGCCCGTGGCCGGGCATCCGCAGGTGCGGGACGAGGCGTCCGCATTGCGCATCGCCGCCGCGCTGGAAGCCCCGAGCAGCCACCCCCTTGCCCGGGCCATCGTGCAACACGCCCGGCAGGTGACCGGGGCCGGACCGGACGCGGCCGCCACCGTCGGTGACCACCGCACCCTGCCCGGCCTGGGGGCCGAAGGCGTGGTGGATGGTGCGCGCTGGCGCATCGGCAACCGCCGCTTCTTCGCGCAGGACGGTCCGTCCGGTGCTGCCGGTGGGGTGGAACCGCCTGCCGGGGCGGGCGGAGAGGGCGAGGGCGCGGAGGCCGGGTCCTCGGTGCTGCTGTGGAACGACGCGGGCCTTGCCGCCGTCATGGAACTGGAAGACGACCTGCGCCCCGACGCCCGCAGCGTGCTGGACGGCCTGCGCGCCGCCGGGCTGCGCCGGGTGGTCATGCTGACCGGCGACAACGCGGCCAGCGCCGCCCGCGTGGCCGCCGCCTGCGGCGTGGACGAGGCCGACATCCGGGCCGACCTGCTGCCCGCCGACAAGACCGCCGCCGTGGCCGCGCTGGTGGAAGCGGGCGAGCGGGTGGCCATGGTGGGCGACGGCGTCAACGACGCGCCCGCGCTGGCCACCGCGCACCTGGGCATCGCCATGGGCGGCATCGGCAGCGACGCGGCCATCGAGACCGCCGACATCACCCTGATGTCCGACGACCTGGGCAAGCTGCCCTGGCTGGTGCGTCATTCGCGCCGCACCCTGGGCGTCATCCGCCAGAACATCGGCTTCGCCCTGGGCCTCAAGGCGCTGTTCCTGGGCCTTGCGGTGTT
>JALHHV010000108.1:0-407 GCA_022837365.1 Desulfovibrio sp.
CCCCGCCGGAATCCGCGTCATTCCCTGTTGACAGGACGCGGCCCCCATACTATACACTCTCGTCTTGACAGAAGCGGCTGCCGATATTCCTCTGGAATCGCTTCACGGAGCGCCACGCCTTACCGCTCCACGGCAACGCCGCTTCGACATCCTGAGGGCCGTGCGCGGCCATTCCGGGTGGCCTTTCGGCCCCCTTTTTTTTTGCTGCGGCCCCGCCGCCCACGACAACGGAACGACACCCCGCACCATGAGCACGCATCCCCTTCGCGACGCCGTCGCCGCCATCGCCTCGCCCCTGGCCGATGCCCTGGGCATCGCCCTGTGGGGCATCGAGATCCTTGCCGGGGGACGCATGGTGGTGCGCGTGTACGTGGACGCCAGGCCCGGCGCGCCCGGAACCGAATCCG
>JALHHV010000108.1:435-5950 GCA_022837365.1 Desulfovibrio sp.
CGCCCCTTCTTCGAGGCCGCCCAGATGGCCCCCTACGCGGGCCGCACCATCGAACTGACCCTTGCGGTGCCCCACCCGGAATGGCCGGGCCGCCGCAAGTTCCGGGGGGACATCGTGCGGGTGGAAGGCGACGCCCTCACCTTCCTGCCCGACGCCGCGCCCGCACCCGGCGAAGCCCCCGCCCCCCTCACCGTGGCGTGGGACGACGTGAAGCAGGCGCACCTCGTCCACATCTTTCCCGACACGACCCGGCCCCAGCCCGGCGGCAAGACCGGCCAGCGCAAGAAGGCGCAGCCGAAAAAGCCCGCACGCGGCGGCGCGCCGCACGACGACACCACGGACCAGGGCACCGATCCGGAGGAACACCCATGAGCCTGGAACTCAAGAAGGCCATCGACCAGATCAGCAAGGACAAGGGTCTTGACCGCGACATGCTGATCGACACCCTGGAGGAAGCCGTCCGCACCTCCGTGGCCCGCAAGTTCGGCGACGAGATGGACGCCGAAGTCAGCTACAACGACGAGACCGGCGAGATCGACGTCTACCAGTTCAAGATCGTCGTGAAGAAGGTCGAGAACCCCAACAGCGAAATTTCGCTCGATGACGCGCGCACCCACGACCCCAGCGTGCAGCTGGACGACGAAATGGGCTTCCGCGTGAAGATCGAGGACCTTGGCCGCATCGCCGCCCAGTCGGCCAAGCAGGTGATCATCCAGCGCATGCGCGACGCCGAGCAGGAGATCATCTACGAGGAATACAAGGACCGCCGGGGCGAGATCGTCAGCGGCATCATCCAGCGCCGCGACAAGGCCGGGTGGATCATCAACCTCGGCCGCACCGAGGCGCTGCTGCCCAAGGAAGAGCAGATCCCGCGCGAACACTACAAGCGCGGCGACCGGGTGCAGGCCATCCTCATCGACGTGCGCAAGGAAGGACGCGGCCCGCAGGTCATCGTCTCGCGCGCGCACCGCGACTACATGGCGGCCCTGTTCCGCCGCGAGGTGCCCGAGGTGGACGACGGCACCGTGCAGATCATGGGCGTGGCCCGCGACCCCGGAAGCCGCGCCAAGGCGGCCGTCATGTCGCGCGACCGCGACGTGGATCCGGTGGGCGCGTGCGTGGGCATTCGCGGTTCGCGCATCCAGAACATCGTGCAGGAAATGCGCGGCGAGCGCATCGACATCGTGGTCTGGAGCCCGGACATCGCCACCTACGCCCGCAACGCCCTGTCCCCGGCGGTGATCTCGCGCATCGTGGTGGACGAGGAAGAAAACCTGCTCGAAGTCATCGTGCCCGACGACCAGCTGACCAACGCCATCGGCCGCAAGGGCCAGAACGTGAAGCTGGCCGCCAAGCTGCTGGGCTGGAAGATAGATATCTACACCGAAACCCGCTACAACGAGGCCAACGCCATCGGACGCGGGCTCGAACAGATCGCCAGCGTCGCCGAAATCTCCATCGAACAGTTCATCGCGGCAGGGTTCCAGTCCATCGAGCGCCTGCGCGAGGCCGACGACGAGGAACTTTCCTCGGCGCTGGGCCTTGCGCCGGGCAAGATCGCCGACCTGCGCGCGGCCATCAACTTCCTTGCGCCCCAGGCGCAGGGCGAGGCCGACGCGGCCGCCGGGCCGGAGGCGGAAGCCATCCCGGACGCCGACCAGGAAGCCGCCCCGCAGGACGCGGATGCGGCCCCTGTTCCTGGCCATGACGCGGACCAGGGAACCGAAGCCGAAGCGAAGGAATAGTACGCGGATGGATGACGCCATCCGCGGGAAGCACATACCATTACGCACCTGCGTCATATGCAGGCGCCGCTTTGCAAAGCGCGAGCTTCTGCGGTACGTCCCCCCGACGGACGCCGCCGGGGCGGGGGCCGACCCCGTTCCGGACGAAAGGCAGATACTGCCTGGACGGGGGGTCTACGTATGCGAAAGCCCCGAATGCCGGGAGCGATTCCGGAAGTTCGGCGGCTGGCGGAGGAAGCGCAAGGGGGTTCAGGAATGACCGACGACAAGACCAGGGTGAAGGACCTGTCCACGGAGCTGGGCGTGTCCACCAAAGATCTGCTCCACACGCTGCGCGATCTCGACATCCCGGCCAAGAGCGTGATGACCATGCTCAACGCCGACGAGGTCGCCCGCGTGCGCGAACGCCATCAGGGCCAGGCCGCCGAAGCGGGCGTTGACCGCAAGGTGGTGCAGCCCGGCGTCATCGTGCGCCGCCGCCGCCGCGACGGCGAAGAGGGCGAAGCCTCCGCGCGCCGTCGTGCCGAAGAGCGCGAAGCCTCCCCCGAGGCCGCTCCCGCCGCCGAAGCTCCCGAGGCCGCCAAGGCCGAAGCGCCCGTGCCCTCCGTGGCAGACGAACGGCCCGCCCGTGCCGCCCGCGCCGAAGCCCCCGCGGCGCCCGAGGCACGCCCGGCTGCGCCTGTCGCGCCCGCCGCGCGCATCATCCGCCGCCCCGACGAGCCCGCCCCGGCATCGGCCGCTCCCGTCGCCGAAGCCCCGGCAGAGCCCGTGCAGGCCGCGCCCGTGGCCGAAGCCCCCGCGGCAGCCGCGCCCGTGACCGAAAAGGCCGCGGAGTCCAGGCCCGCCGCGTCCGCCGCGCGGGTCATCCGCCCGGCCCGGCCCGACGCCTCGGCCGTGCCCGACGCCACCCCCCAGCCGTCCATCCTGCCCCCCGTGGCGGCCGACGCCGCCCCGCGCGGCGATGGCGTGGACGACGACGAGGAAGACGCCGACGGCCGCCGCCGCAAGAAAAAGAAGCGCACGCCCGACGTGCCCGGACCGCAGGTCCGCGTCATTTCCCGTCCCGATCCTTCCGCCCCGGCTCCGCGCCCCTACCCGCGCGACGGGCAGGGCGACCGGCCCGCCTATGGCGACCGTGGGGACCGCCCCGCATACGGCGACCGGCAGGGCTACCAGCCCCGCCCCGGCGGCCCCGGCGGCGACCGTCCCGGCTACGCCCCCCGCCCCGGCGGTCCCGGTGGCGACCGTCCCGGCTACGCGCCCCGTCCCGGTGGTCCCGGCGGCCCCGGCGGCGATCGCCCCGGTTACGGCCCCCGTCCCGGCGGCCCCGGCGGCCCCGGTGGCGACCGTCCCGGCTACCGTCCGGGCGGCCCTGGCGGCCCCCGTCCCGGTGGTCCCGGCGGTCCCGGCTACGGTCCGCGTCCGGCAGGCCCCGGCGGGCCCGGCATGGGCCAGCCCCCGGCGGGCGGCGACGAAGGCCAGAGCAAGAAGAAGCGCCTGAAGGGCCGCCGCACGGTGGACTTCCAGGCCGGTGCGGACCGTGCCCCGCGCGGCCGCGAGGACGACGATTTCCCGCGCGGCGGCGCCCGCCGCGGCAAGGGGCGCAAGGGCCGCGACATGAAGCCCGCCACCGCCACCCAGCCGCTGAAGGCCGCCAAGCGCAAGATCAAGGTCGAGGAAGCCATCCGCGTGGCCGACATGGCCCACCAGATGGGCCTGAAGTCCACCGAGATCATCAAGGTGCTGTTCGGCCTCGGCGTCATGGCGACCATCAACCAGTCGCTGGACATCGAAACCGCCACCCTGGTGGCCTCCGAGTTCGGCTACGAGGTGGAAAAGGTCGGCTTCTCGGAAGACGACTACCTGATCCCCAAGGAAGAGGACGCGCCCGAAACCATGCAGCACCGGCCGCCCGTGGTCACCATCATGGGCCACGTCGACCACGGCAAGACCTCGCTGCTTGACGCCATCCGCAAGACCAACGTCACCATGGGCGAGGCGGGCGGCATCACCCAGCACATCGGCGCGTACCACGTGACCACCAAGAAGGGCGAGATCGTGTTCCTCGACACGCCCGGCCACGAGGCGTTCACCGCCATGCGCGCCCGAGGCGCGCAGGTGACCGACATCGTGGTGCTGGTGGTGGCCGCCGACGACGGCGTCATGGAGCAGACCCGCGAAGCGGTGAACCACTCCAAGGCCGCCGGCGTGCCCATCATGGTCGCCGTGAACAAGATGGACAAGGAAGGCGCCAACCCCGACCGCGTGCAGCGCGAACTGGCCGAACTGGGCCTGGTTTCCGAAGCCTGGGGCGGCGACACCGTGTTCAGCCACGTGTCGGCCAAGACCCGCCAGGGCCTTGACGAACTGCTGGAACTGCTGGCCCTGCAAGCCGAAATCCTGGAACTGAAGGCCAACCCCGACAAGCCCGCGCGCGGCCACATCGTGGAAGCCAAGCTGGACAAGGGCCGTGGCCCCGTGGCCACCGTGCTGATCCAGGAAGGCACCCTGCGCCAGGGCGACACCTTCGTGTGCGGCGTGTTCAGCGGCCGCGTGCGCGCCATGTTCAACGACCAGGGCAAGAAGGTGAAGGAAGCCGGCCCCGCCATGCCGGTGGAAGTGCAGGGCTTCGAGGGCGTGCCCGAAGCGGGCGAGGAATTCGTGTGCGTGACGGACGAAAAGCTCGCCCGCCGCATCGCGGAAACCCGCGCCGTGAAGCAGCGCGAAAAGGAACTGGCCCGCGAATCCAAGGTCACCCTGGAAACGTTCCTGTCCCGCCGCGCCGACGACCAGGAAGCCCTGGTGCTCAACCTCGTCGTCAAGGCCGACGTGCAGGGCTCGCTGGAAGCCATCTCCGAGGCGCTGCGCAAGCTCAGCACCGACAAGGTGCGCATCAACATCATCCACGGCGGGGCCGGAGCCATCTCCGAATCCGACATCCTGCTGGCATCGGCCTCCGACGCCATCATCATCGGCTTCAACGTCCGCCCGACCGCCAAGGTCAAGGACATCGCCGAGCAGGAGAACGTGGACATCCGCTTCTACGACATCATCTACAAGCTCGTGGATGAAGTGAAGAGCGCCATGGAAGGCATGCTCGCCCCGGTGCAGCGCGAGGTGTACCTGGGCCAGGTGGAAGTGCGGCAGACCTTCAGCGTGCCCAAGGTGGGCACCATCGCGGGCTGCCACGTCAGCGACGGCAAGATCACCCGCAACGCCGGCGTGCGCCTGCTGCGCGACGGCGTGGTGGTCTACACCGGCAAGATCACGTCCCTCAAGCGCTTCAAGGACGACATGAAGGAAGTCCTGAAGGGCTACGAATGCGGCGTGGGCCTCGAAAACTTCAACGACATCAAGATCGGCGACGTCATCGAAGCCTTCGAGATGGTCGAGGAAGCCGCCACGCTGTAACGGGTTCTGTTGTATACGCCTCCGGCGGGCAGGGGGCTTGCGCCCCCTGCACCCCCGGTTTGCCGTCAACGGACTTGCAACCGCTGCGCCCCATGGCGCGATATTCCCATGATCATCGGCGTGCTCACGGTGGAATTCGAGTTGCACGGCAACGATTCCCTGAAAGGGAAGCGGCGCATCGCCAGCAGCCTGAAGACGAAGGTGCGCAACACCTTCAACGTGTCCATCGCCGAGGTGCGCAACCAGGATTCCCTGACCCGGCTGTCGCTGGCCGTGGTTTCGGTGAGCAACAGCGAACGGCACCTGCAAAGCCGTCTCGACAAGTGCCTGGCCATGATCGAGGCCGTGTGCCCCGAGGA
>JALHHV010000109.1 GCA_022837365.1 Desulfovibrio sp.
GACCCTGCGCCAGGCCCAGAACGAACTGGACCTGACCCGCGACATCGCGGCCAGCCGGGCCGAAACCCTGGCCCTGGTCACCGCCCGGCGCGACGCGGGTCTGGCCGGGGACATCGACGTGGCTCAGGCCGCCGCGCTGTGGCATTCCTCTCTGGCCGACGCCGCCGATTACGAGAACAACGCCTGGGCGGCCCTGGCCCGCATCGAACGCCTGACGGACGCGGCACCCGGCGAACTGCGCCCGGTGCTGGAACGCACCGCATCCATTCCCGCGCCCGCGCGCCGGGTGCCCGTGGGCCTGCCCGCCGACCTGCTGCTGCGCCGCCCGGACATCCGCGCGGCGGAGCGTTCGCTGGCCTCGGCGGCGGCCGACCTGGCCGCCACCACGGCGGAACGCTGGCCCACGCTCAGCCTGTCGGCGGCGTTGGGCTCGCAGGCGTCCACGGTGAACAGGCTGCTGTCCTCGGGCAGCGGGGTGTGGTCGGTGGCCCCGGCGCTGGGGTTGACCCTGTTCGATGCCGGGGTGCCGGGGCCACCACCGCGCGCATCGAGCAGGCCGACGCCCGGCGCAGGCAGGCCGCGCTGACCTACCTGTCCACGGCCCGCACGGCGGTGGAGGAGGCGGAGGCGGCCCTGTACGCCGTGGACCGCCAGCAGCGCAGGCTGCCCGACCTGGCCGCCGTGCTGGAGGCCGACCGCACCGCCCTGACCCTGGCCTGGGACCGCTACCGGGCGGGGCTGACCGACTTTCTGGACGTGGCCGACGCCGAGCGCGAACTGTCCACCGCCGCCCTGACCCACGTGCAGGCGCGGGCGGTGCTGGCCACCCGCGCCATCACCCTGTACCGGGCGCTGGGCGGCGGCTGGGAAGCGCCGGAGGGCGCGGAACCGGCCGGCGGGGAATGGCGGTCCGCTGCGGGCAGTTTCGACCCAGTAAAGAAATGTAAAGAAGCCGCCCGGCAAAATTTGCCCGGCTTTGCCCGCCCCGCACGTTGCCGTGCGGGGCGGGCCGTTTTTTGGGCGGAAAGCGGGGCAGCCCCCCTACGCGGGCAGGCGGATGGTGACCTTCAGCCCGCCCTCGGGCAGGTTTTCGGCGGCTATGCTGCCGCCGTGCAGTTCCACGGCGCGCTGGGCGATGGCCAGGCCAAGCCCGGTGCCCGAGCCGCGCGGGGCATTGCCCGCCCGGAAGAACGGCAGAGCATGGGCAGGTCGGCCTCGGGCACGCCCGGCCCCTGGTCCTGCACGGAGATCACGGCGTGGCGCTCCGGATGGGGGCAGGCGGAACGCACGGTGGCGCAACCGGGCCGTTCCGGCCCGACCATCGCTGCCCCGGTCGACAGGGAGACATCCACCCGGCTGCCCGGCGGCGAGAACTTCAGGGCGTTCTGCACCACGTTGTCCAGCGCGCCATACAGCATTTCACGCATGCCGTGAAAGGGCGCGCACGGCCCGTCCACGTGCAGCACCACCCGCTTGCGGTCGGCGCGGGCCTGGAAGTCGGTCTCGTCCGCCAATTGCGTCAGCATCGCTTCCAGGTCGAACCAGGCGGGCGGGTCGTCCTCCTTCTGGTGGTCCAGGTGTCCCGTGGCCAGCAGGTGCGAACTGAGGGCCGAAAGGCGCTCGGCGTCGCGGCGGATGCGCTCCAGAAAGCGCTGCGATTCCGGAGAGACGGTGCGCGAGGCCATTTCCAGCGCCAGCGCCACCCGTGAAAGGGGCGAACGCATCTCGTGCGACACCTCGTGCAGCAGGCGGCGCTGGGTTTGCAGCAGTTCTTCCGTGCGTTCGGCCATGGTGTTGAAGTCGCTGGCAAGATGCGCAAGCTCCGTGCCGTGCGAGGCCACGTTGCCGTTGACGCGCACGTGCAGGTCCCCCCGCGCGAAGCGTTGCAGGGCGCTGCCCACCTCGCCGATGGGACGGCTGGTCTGGCGCAGCAGCAGGTGCAGCACGCCGCCCGCCAGCACCATGGCCAGGGCCAGGGGCAGCACGAAGGGCGGCAGGCGCATGTCCGGCGGGGTGGGCATGTCCTTGCGCAGGGTGAGCACGCCGTGTTGGCCGCCGGGCAGATCGATGGGGTCGGCCATGAGAATCACCGGCCGGAAGGTGAACGGGGGAGGGAAATCGACCTGGGTGGAGCCCGTGTCGCGCGCCTCCTCGGCCTGCTGGCGGGCTTCGGCCTGCACGGCGGCCTCGGTTTCCGGCGACTGCCGCGCGGGCGCCGGGGGCGGCCCCGCGAGGGAACCCGGAGGCGGGGTGCGTCCTTCCAGGGCGGCCAGGACGCGTTGCGGCCAGGAGGGGGGCGGCGGCGGAACCGGCAGAACTGGCAAAACCGGGCCGTTGTCGGCCAGGGGCTGCAGTCCGGCGTCGTGCACCACCACGTGCATGCCGCGCCTGCGCAGCGTGTCCAGCAGGGCGTTCAATTTCTCCGTACGCCCTTCGGCCATGTATTCCGAGATGCGCTCGCCCAGCAGGTCCAGCAGCACGGCGTTCATCTCGAAGGGGCCGCGCTTGGGGCGGTCTTCCAGCCGGATGCGGACGAAGGTGCCCAGGGTGAAGATGCCGCAGCCCACCAGCAGCAGCACCAGCAGCCTAACGGGCCACGTTCTCATGCCCCGCCCCGAGGCGCGGTTCCTCCGCATCCTGCCCGCCGAAGGTGGATTCCGTGGGCGAGACGCGGAAATAGTAGCCCACCCCGCGCACCGTGCCCACGCGCGGCTGGCCGTCGTCGCAGGGGCCCAGCTTCTTGCGCAGGTTGCTGACGTGCACGTCTATGGACCGGTCGAAGGGCAGGATGTCGCGCCCCAGCACCCCGCGCGAGATGTCCTCGCGCGCCACCGTGCCGCCTTCGGCCTCCAGCAGCAGCACCAGGATGGCGTACTCCACGGGGGTCAGGGGCAGGGGGGCGCCGTCGCGCAGGGCGGTGCGGGCCGAACGGTCCACGGTGATGCCCCCGAAGGCCAGGTTGCGCTTGCGGTACGGTCCTACACCGCCCATGAAGCCCGGGCCGCCCATGAAGCCCGGCCCGGCCGCGCCCACCGCCATCCCTGCCGTCCCCCCGGTTCCCCCCATCCCCCCGATCCCGTGGACGCGGGTGCGGCGCAGCACGGCGCGCAGGCGCGCCAGCAGTTCGCGTGGCACGAAAGGTTTGGGGACGTAGTCGTCCGCGCCCATCTCCAGCCCCACGATGCGGTCCACGTCGTCGCCGCGCCCGGTCAGCATGAGCACGGGCAGGGCCGAACGGGAACGGATGGTGCCGAGCACGTCGAAGCCGCTGGTGTCGGGCAGGGCCACGTCCAGCAGAGCCGCGTCGTAGTCGCCCGACAACGCGCGTGCCAGCCCCTGGCCACCGGTATGGCAGGGTTCAACGGCAAGCCCTTCGGGAGCGAGATATTCGGTCAGTAATGCGCAGAGTTCCTTGTCGTCGTCGATCAACAGGACTCGTTCCATGATGTCACCCTCTGGGCGGTGGCACATATTACCCGGTTGCCGCTTGCGACCGGATATACTGCAAGAATCACGCCCGAATGATTTTCGCTAGTGTAAAACAATGTAAACTAGTGTGTCCGATGTTTTCGAAACACTACCCGATCTGAACGGACAATGCGGGTGGCCGCGCGTATACATGATGACAGCCCGCGATGCGCGGGGTTTGGCTTTTCCACAATTTCCGCTGGAGATGAAGATGGAAGCCAATACAGGAACCGCTACGGACATAACGGCATGCATGACCGGCGACGGAAAGGCATGGCGCCGTTTCGTGTCTGCCTACGCCCCGGTAATCCACAAGGCCGTGCACTACACCCTTCAGTGGAACGGCGGGCACGCCGCCGGACTCGATGTGCAGGACGTGACGCAGGAGGTGTTCTGCCGTCTCGTCGGCGATGGGTTCCGTCTGTTGTCCACCTACGATCCCGCCCGGGCGGGCCTGTCCACCTGGCTCACCGTGGTGGCGCGCTCCACCGCGCTGGACTGCCTGCGCGCGCGCCGCACCGAACGGCTGGCGCGCCACGTGCCCTATCCCCACCATGACGGCCATGATGTCCATGACGTTGAGGACGAACTGGCCGGACGGCTGTGGGCGGAGGCCCCGGTTTCCGACGACCGTGGCGAACTGGACCTGCCCCCCGGCCTGCTGAGCAGGCGGCAGAGCACGGTGCTGCGGCTGTTGTTCCAGGACGACCTCGATACCGATGAAGTGGCGCGCACGCTGGACATCCATCCCAAGACCGTGCGCAGTCTGAAGCAGAACGCCCTTGCGCGGCTGCGCCATCACTTCTGCCTGTGATGCGCGCCGCGCAACGCAAAGGCCCGGAACCTTCCGGGCCTTTTTCTTGTGCCAAAGGCAGACGCCGCAGGCAACGCAAAGTAATGCAAAGATACTGTTATGAACGTTAATTGCGTGGCTTTTAGAGCGGTTATGGAAATTTTAAAATTAAGAGCGCGGCGTTGCGGCGTCGATAAGGCCAACAAGCATGCGCTGCATGCATGGCAGAGGCACACAAGGATAGTGCATTCTTCATGGAGGAAACATCATGTCTCTCGTCGTCAACAACAACTTTACGGCGCTCACCACGGCCAATACGCTGAACGCAACCTACAACAAGCTCGAAAAGTCCACCCAGCGCCTGTCTTCCGGCCTGCGCATCAACTCCGCCGCGGACGACGCCGCCGGTCTTGCCATCCGCGAACTGATGCGTTCGGACATCACTGCGCTGAATCAGGGCGTGCGCAACGCCAACGACGCCATCTCGCTGATCCAGACTGCCGACGGCGCCATGGAAACCATCGACGAAAAGCTCATCCGCATGAAGGAACTGGCGGAACAGGCGGCCACCGGCACCTACAACTCGGACCAGCGCCTGATCATCGATTCCGAATACCAGGCCATGGCCTCGGAAATCACCCGAATCGCCAGCGCCACCGACTTCAACGGCATCATGCTGCTGAACGGCAACCTGTCCGGATCGACCTACGACGGCTCCGGCCTGCAATCCACGGGGCAGTTGCACATCCACTTCGGCTCGGGCAACGACAGCGCGCAGGACTACTACAACATCCGCATCGGCGCGGTGTCCGCCCAGGCGCTGGGCCTCGGCAGTTCCGCCTCCGGCAACGGGGCCAGCATCTCCACCCAGCAGGCGGCCCAGGACGCCCTGACCGCCATCGACAACGCCATCATCTCCAAGGACCAGATCCGCGCCTCGCTGGGGGCCATGCAGAACCGGCTGGAAGCCACCATCACCAACCTCGAGACCCAGGCCGAAAACCTGTCCGCCGCCGAATCGCGCATCTCGGACGTGGACGTCTCGCTGGAAATGACCGAGTACACCAAGCAGCAGGTGCTGGCGCAGACCGCCGTGGCCATGCTGTCGCAGGCCAACTCGCTGCCGCAGATGGCGCTTTCGCTGATCAGCGGCTAGCCTGACCCTTTCGGGGAACGACGGACGGACACACCGACACTGCTGACAAACCCAAATTCTTCCGGGGGAGGGACCCTTTTGGAAAAGGGTCTCCTCCCCCGGACCCCCTCCCCCCAAAACTTTTATTTGTATTCTCCGCCCATTACGAGAATACAAAACATGGGGTTCCAAGGGGCGGTAGCCCCTTGGCCGCCGGAGGCGTCCAAAAGCAGACTTTGTCAACAACCAGAAGGGGCCGGGCATATGCCCGGCCCCTTTTGTATGGCCCTTGCGGCATGCGGGCTGGTCCGGGCTAGTCGCTGTCCAGCGAGGCAAGCAGCGAATCGATGGTGGACGACAGGTTGTCGTAGCTGGTGAGCAGGGTTTCCAGGTTGGAATAGCGGGTGCGCAGGCGGCTTTCCACCAGGTCCAGCCGTTGCTCCTCACGGGATATGGACTGCGAGTACTGGTCCAGGATGTCTTGGAAGCTGTTCTCCATGATCTGGAGGGTGCCTTCGCTGCTGGTCATGTCCTCCAGGGTGTCGACGAGCTGTCCGATCTTGCCCTGCTTCAGGTACACGGCGCCGGTGTAGGCGCCGTCCTCCGTGTTGTCCACGCTGATGGCAAGGCCCTGCTCGTCCTTGCCCGAGGCGCCGGTGATGGTCCAGCCCGAGATGGAGGCGGCGTTGCCGTTGATGTAGGCCGAGGTGATCTTGCCGTTTTCGATGGTGTACGACACGTCGTACTCGCCGGCCCTGGTGGTGCCCGAGATGGCGCTGTCGAAGGAAAAGTCGCCGGAATCGGTGCTGCCCGCGACGTCGGCCGACAGCAGTTCGGCCACGGCCTGCGGGTCTTTCTTTATGGCCGCTTCCAGTTCGTCGTAGTCGATGACCAGCAGGCCGAAGGTTTCCGAATCCTCGTCGGCGTCGGTGGAGATGCCGATGGTGGACAGGCTGGTGAACAGGTCGCCCGTCCCGTCGGTGGCATTGTAGTAGGAGAAGCCCAGCCCCTTGGTGGACAGGATGCTCTTCAGGCTGCTCTGCACCAGCTTGATGCCGTAGTTGCTGGCCAGCACCGAAGCGGCCGTGGAATCGTCGTCATCGTCGTCGTCATCGTCGGACGCCGTGGCCGTGGACACCGACGACGACACCGTGCCCTGGTCGCGCAGGTCCATGAGCAGTTGCAGGATGGTGTTGATGCTCTCCACCACTGTTTCGATGGCCTCGACCATGGCGTCGCTGTCCAGCGTGACGTCCACGTTCACGCCGTCGCTGCCGGTGGCCTTCTTGAGTTGCAGGGTCACCCCGTCGATGACGTCGTCGATGGTGTTGGTGGAGCGCTCGATCCACTCGTCGGCGGCGGCGGGAAAGCCGTCCACCTTGATCTGGGCGTTCTGGGCCTTCTGGGTGTTGGTGAAGGCGTCCGGCCCCATGGCGTCGAAGCCGGTATCGTTGATGGTCACGGTGTTGTCCGCGCCGAGGTCCATGCCGCGTATTTGCAGGTGGTAGGCACTGCCTTCGTTGATGATGCTGGCGCGCACGTCGTCGTTGTTGCCGCTGGCGTTGTTGATGAGGCTGGCGAACTCCGAAAGGGTGGTGCCGCCCGGCACGTCGATGGTGTACGTCTCGTCGCCGTAGGTGAACGAGAAGGTCTGGTCGATGTCGGTGATCACCGTGTCGGTGGAGGCGTACCCGTCGTCGCTGCTCCAGATGTCGTTTTTGGCCAGTTGGTTCACCACCACGGTGTGCGAGCCTTCTTCCGCGTCGTTGCCAGCGGTGACGGTGACGCAGGTTTCGTCGGAAGAGGTGGCCCCCTTGGCAAGAAAGTCGGACACGTCGCTGTAGCTTTGCAGGGTCTGGTACAGCGTGGTCATCTGGGTTTCCAGGTCCTGCACCGCGGCCAGCCTGGCCTCGTAGTCCGACTGCGCCGCAAGCATGCTGTTGTAGCGGTATTCCTCCACGGCCATCTGGGCCTCGATGATCGCATCCCAGTCGGTGCCGGTGTTCAGGCCGGTGAAGGTGATGGAGCCGGACCAGTATTCGGACATGGGCGACCGCAACGCGTACTCTTCTCGTATTCGACCGATATGGCAGGCGAAGTTTGACGAAGCCAACGGGCGAAAAGACAAGTTGGAAGTATCCCCTAGAGATAATCGAGCAGGCTCAGCTTCATGACGGCGGACGAAGTGCTGAGCACCGCCTTGTAGATGGTGGTGAGCTTGGAGAGTTCGGTGGCCAGTTCCGTGGTGTCGGCGTCCACCACGTTGCTGACGGCGTTCTTGGCCGTGGAGGTGAGCAGGGTGTTGGCCGTTTCGATGTGTTCCAGGCGTATTTCGCGCGCGCCGATGTCGCTGGCGGCGGAAAGCATTCTGGCCTGCCCGGCGGTGATGGCCTCCAGGCTTTCGGCGATGCCTTCCTCGTTGTTGGTCTCCAGGTAGCCGATGAACTGGCCGATGGCCTCGAACAGGTCGTCGCCGCCGGTGCCGGAGTAGCCGGTGCCGTCGGCACTGTAGAGCCCGCCGAACACGTCCAGCCCGCAACTGTTGATGGCGATGCTGGTGCCTGTGGAGACCCGCACGGTGAGGTCGGTGGAGTCGGAGGTGACGGTGAAGGTGTCGCCCGCCGCAAGGCCGCTGCCGCTGCCCGCCGAAAGCTCCAGGGTGCCGCCGGGCACGGTCAGCGTGCCGTTGTCCGAACTCTTCACGTCGGACCAGGTGAGCCCGCCGTCGGTGGAATAGCGGTACGATACGGGGCCGGACACGGTGGTGTCGCCCTCGATGCGCACCACCACCGAACTGCTGAAGGTGCCGGTGGGCGTGGCCGTGACGCCGGTGTTGGTCTGGGCCGTCACCTTCGCCCCGTCGTCGGCGTCGCCGGTGTAGATGGCGGCCGGGCGCACGGTGATGCGCGTGCCCGCGCTGGTGTCGTCATCGGATACGGCGGTGACCCCGGTGCCATCCTGCATGGTTACCGTAACTCCGTCGCAGGACAGGGTGGTCTCTCCGGCGGCCAGGGTGGCCTCGGTCCAGGTGTCGCCGCCGTCGGTGGAGTAGCGGTAGGAAATGTCGTCCGTGCCCACGGTGCCGTCGCCGGTGAATTCGATGCGGATGCTCTGGTCCGCCTCGCCGTCCACGGACAGTACGGGGGTCAGCACGGCGCTGCCCGCGCCCGAGGCCAGGGTGACCCCGCTCACCGTGGCCCCCAGGCCCAGGGTGTAGGCCGTGCCCCCGGAATCGCGCCCGGCGAAGATGGACTGCCCGTTGTACTGGGTGTTGGCGTAGGTGATCAGCTGTTCGTACAGACCGCGCGCCTCTTCGGCGATGGCCAGCCGGTTGGCGTCGGTGAGCGTGCCGTTGGCCGCCTGTTCGGCCAGTTCGATGAGGCTGGTGATCACGGTGCTGGCGTCGCCCAGGGTGTCGTCGGCCAGCGAGAGCCAGCCTTTGGCCGTGTCCACGTTGCTCTGGTACTGGGTCAGCTGGCTGATCAGCGTGGAGTTGGTCAGCGCCACCTCGGTGCCGTAGGGGTCGTCCGACGGGCAGTTGATGCGCTGCTGGGTGGCCATCTGGATGGTCAGCCGGTTGATGTCCGATTGCAGGCGGGTCATGTATTTCAGTGAGTTGTCGTAGGTCATGCTGGTGGAGATGCGCATGGTGGACTCCCGGGAAAAATGGCGGCGTGCGTTCGTCTAGGGGCTGTTTCTAAGTTAGGGTTTTCGTTCGTTGGCAAGGAAAACGAGCCTGCCACGAGGGAGTATACTCTTCTCGTATTCGACCGATATGGCAGGCGAAGTTTGACGCAGCCAACGGGCGAAAGGACAATTTAGAAACAACCCCTAGTCCCGCAGCGAAAGAATGGTTTCAAACATGGAGTTCGCCACCTGGATGAGTTGCGCGGCGATGCTGTAGGCTTGCTGGTACCTGGTGAGGTTGATCAGTTCTTCGTCGGTGTTCACGCCGGAAATGGACTGCTGGAGGCTGTCGGCGTTTTCGGCCAGGGTGTTGTAGTAGGTGTACTTGCGGGCGGAGGTGTCCACGTCGGTGCCCACGGTGGAGACCAGCGCGGCCAGTTGCTTGCTCAGGGTCCTGGAGGTGGAACCGCCGGCCAGGTCCAGGGTCACCTTGGCGTCCGCCAGCGCGGCCAGGTTGTTGGCGCAGGTGGAGTCGCCGGAAAGCACCTCGCCCGAGGCGTCCACCACGGCGGCGTTGACCCGGTTGGGGTCGTTCAGCACCGCGTCGGACACGGCGATGTTCCCCGCGTCGTCGCCCGAGAAGAAGGTGTTGATGCCCAGCGCCGCGAGCAGGCCCGAGGTGTCGCCCGCGAACTGGAACGAATGGCCGTCCGCCGCCGCGATGGTGAGTTGCCCGTTGCTGATGCTGGCCGTGAGCAGGCCCGAAAAGGTGGTGTTGAGGGCGTCCGCCACGTCCTCCAGGCTGTCGGACGCGGGGTCGATGGCGATGGACGACAGCGTGGACACCTCTCCGGTGGCGTCGTCGTACACCGAGATGGAGAGGGTGCCCGTGGTCAGCCGGTCGGCGTAGGCCAGACTGCTGTCCGAGAGGGCCGCGGTGGTGTCGTCCACGGAATTTCCGGACGTGGCGGACGAGAAGTTGGTCAGCCCCGCGCCCTGGCTGTGCACGTAGTTGACCTGCCAGACCAGTTCTTCGGCCAGGGCGTCCAGCGTTTCCAGGTAGCTGCCCACGTACTGGTCGCGGGTGGCCAGCAGCCCGGCCAGGCTGCCGCCGGAAAGGCGGTTGTTGCTGTCCGAGTCGGTGACGTCGATGGGGGTGACGTTCACCTTTCCGGAGGTGGTCTGGTACCAGTACACCCCCGACTTCGCCATGACGGTGAAGTCGTCGCCCACGGCGAGGCTGCCGCTGGCGGCCGCGCCGGAATCGGTGGACGAGCCGAACCAGATGGACACCCCGGCCACGGTCACCTTGTCGTCAGCGCCCGAGGCCGTGAACAGCAGGGTGTTGCCGGAATCGTCGGTGAGCCAGGTTTCCCCGCCGTCCAGCGACACCTTGTAGGTGGCCGCGCCCGCCGAACCGTCGGCCGTGCCCGAGGTGACGAACTCTATGGTGATTTCGTGGCTGCTTTCGCCCTCGAAGTAGATCTGCCCGTCGAAGGTGGAGGCGGAGGTCAGCGACTGGGTGGCCTGCGGCCCCTCATAGGCCAGCTTGTGGGTGGTGCTGCCTTGCACCAGGGTCTGCCCGGCGGCGGTGTACACGGTGGCCTGGCCGTCGTCGTTGTAGACGACGGACAGGGCGAGATAGGTGGAAAGCTCGCGCAGGGCGGTGGCCTGGCTGTCCAGCAGGGTGGCGTTTTCCGGGTCTCCGGCCAGTTGCGAGTTGAGGCCGGCCAGGGTGTCCAGCAGGTCGTTGATGTCGTCCATCTGCTGTTCGATCTGGGAATTCAGGCTGGTCTGCACCGCCTCCAGGCTGGCGCTGGTGGAATTGAGCAGCGTGGTCAGCGTTTCCGCGTAGCCGGTCAGTTCGGTGCGGGCGGCCTCGCTTTCCGGGTCTGCGGCCAGCGCGTCGAGGCTGGTCCAGAAGGCGTCCAGCGCGGTGGACAGGTCGTAGCCCTCGTCGTCGCTGTCGTCGAACAGCGTTTCAATGGACGAGAGGGTGGAGGTGATGGTCTCCCACATGGACGCCTGGGAACTGTACGTCAGGTACTGCGACTCCACGGTGTAGCTGAAATGCCGGGTGATCTCCGACACCGTGGCGCCCGATCCGTAGGTGTACCCGCCGCTGCTGACCGTGGGCCCCGTGGCGTACTGCACCGTCTGGCGCGAGTAGCCTTCCACCCCGGCATTGGACAGGTTGTTGCTGGTCACCGATATGCCGATCTGCGCGTTGGAAAGCGCGCTGGCGCCGATGTTGAAAATGGAACTGAGCGAGGACATGGCGCGTCCTTACGGGCAGACGACCCGTGCGTTGCGGCGGAACCGGGAGGCGGGCGCGCGGCGCGCGGGGCCGACGATCCCCGCGCGCCCCGGCCGCCCTAGCGCTTCAGGCCAAGGGCGGTCTGAAGCATTTCGTCCACGGTGGTGATGACCTTGCTGTTGGCCTGGTAGGCGCGCTGCATCACGATGAGGCTGACCATCTCGGTAGACACGTCCACGTTGGATTCCTCCAGCTTTTCCCCGTAGATGCTGCCGTAGATGCCCTGTCCCGCCCGGCCGATGTTGGCCGTGCCCGATTCCGTGGTGGCCGAGTACAGGTTGCCGCCCATCAGCTTCAGCCCCTGGTCGTTGTCGAAGCTGGCCAGGGCCACGATGAACAGCGCCTGGGTCTGGCCGTTGGAATAGGTGCCGTAGATCACCCCGCCCTCGTCCACGTAGTAGCTGGTCAGGTAGCCGGTGGCGTAGCCGTCCTGGCTTGATTTGTTGGTGCTGCTGGCCGAATCGTGGCTGGTGGAACGGTTGGTGCCGTAGGCCGTGGAGGTGAAGCCGAACAGCAGCGAACTGTCCGTGCCGATGTCCGCCGCGCTGGTGACGGTGGTGTTCCAACTGTCGGTGATGGACTTGGCCGACAGGCCGAGGTTCAGTTCGATCCGGATGGCGTTGGCCGCGTCGGTGGTGCTGGCGTCGGCCGAACCGGAGAAGTTGCAGGCGAACACCGGCAGGCCGCTGGTGGAAAGCTCCGCCAGGGTCCAGTTGGACAGGTCGGTCAGGTCGCCGCTGGCGGTGGAACCGAGGGTGAAGGCCGTGGTGGAGACCAGCGCGCCGGTGGCGTCGAAGGTCAGCGTGCCCGCCATCAGCAGCCCGGCGGCCGAGGTGCCCGCCAGGCTCTGGCCGTTGATGGTGCGCACGTCCTCGCCGGGGTCCATGGTGACGATGTATTCCCAGGTGGTGGCGCCGGTGGTTCCGTCCTCCACCTTGTCGAAGTACACGGTCAGTTCGTGGGCGGAACCGGCCTCGTCGTACACGGTGATGGTGGTCTGGTACTCGTACTTGGCGGTGCCCAGCGGGTCGTCGGCGGTGCCGTCCCATTCGGTGAGCAGCGAGAAATACGGGTCGGTGGTGGAGGTGGAGTTGTCCTCGCCGTCGGAATCCAGGTTCACCGTCAGGGAGATGTTGGTGGTGGCGGACGCGGGCGAGGTGCGGCTTGTCAACTGGATGTCGCCCAGCGCGCCGGTGGTCTGCGGGTCGCTGGCACTGGCGGTGTCCGGGTCCACGGCCCAGCCCTGCACCTGGTAGCCGGATGAGTTCACCAGGTACCCTTCGGTGTTGAAGGTGAAGTCGCCCGCGCGGGTGTAGTATATCTGGCCGTCGTTCTGCGGGTCCTCCACGATGAAGTAGCCCACGCCCCCGATGGCCATGTTCATGGCCTCGGAGGTGTCCTTGTACGACCCCTGCGAGAAGTCCGTGGCGATGGCCGCGATGGACGAGCCGTTGCCGATCTGGTCGATGCCGCCGGAGGTGGTGATGGAGGAATAGAACACGTCCTCGAACAGCATGGACATGGACTTGTAGCCCGTGGTGCTGGAGTTGGCGAGGTTGTTGCCGATGACGCTGATGGACTCGGCGGTGCTCAGCAGCCCCGAGACGCTGGCATACATGGAGGATGAAAGGCCCATGGCGTGCTCCCGCGACAGTGCGCGTGCTGGTTGTTATGCGTCGGAGGAGACGACGCTGTAGACGTCTTCGAGGTTCACCGTGCGGCCGTCGGACAGGGTGAGCACCGTGACGCCGTTCTCCACCGAGACGCCGGAGACCGTGCCCGCCACCATGGTGGAGACCTCCAGGCTGTCGCCGTCCTCGTCGTAGGCTTCGAACACCACGCTGTAGGTGTCGTTGGCCACTTCGGCGCCGGTGTAGTTGGTGCCGTCCCAGGTGAAGGTGTAGGTGCCGCTGTCCGTGGCGCCGAGGGAGATGGAATTGATGATGGTGCCGCTGGAGTTGTAGACGTGCGCGGTCAGGCTTTCCGCGTCCGATTCCAGCGTGAAGGAGACGGCGGTGGTTCCGTCGCTGGTCTTGGAGATGTCGTCGCCTTCGGCCAGCACGGACTGCCCGATGAAGCTCACGGCGGAGTTCAGGCTCATGGCGGTGAGCGAGTCGTAGATGGAGGTGGCCGTGTCGTTGAGGGCCGACAACTGCTCCACCGTGGAGAACGAGGCGATCTGGTTGATCATCTCGGTGGAGTCGGTGGGATTGGTGGGGTCCTGGTTCTGCAACTCCGCGATGAGCAGTTGCAGGAAGGCGTCGGAATCCAGCGTGGTCCCGCTGCTGCTGCCACTGCTGGAAGACGACGATGTGCTGGTGGCGCTATACAAGGATGAGATAGTGGTCATTGCCGTCCTCCGGGCTCTGTTCGGGCGTGCCTTGTTCCGGCGTGCCCTGTTCCGGCGTGCCCTGTTCCGGGTCATGTCCCGTTTCGTGCCGGGTGGAGAGGGCCAGCGCCGCCTCCACGGCCTCGAACGGTGTCTTCACTTCCGGCGCCTTCATGATCTTGCGCAGTTCCAGAAGGTCTCCCCTGCATGACCTGCACGATGCGAAGTGCGATTCAAGACGCCTTCGTTCAGC
>JALHHV010000110.1 GCA_022837365.1 Desulfovibrio sp.
GAACAGCCGGACGCCCCCGTGGAATGGCGCCTGACGCCGGAGGCGGCCACCACCTACTACTATCTGCTGCTGGAACAGGCGGCCCGCACCGGCAACCTGCACGACGCCATGACCGCCATCGAACAACTGGTGGCGCTGGATCCGTCGCCCAGGGTGTTCACCGACGGCGGCTCGTTCCTGCTTTCGCGCAAGGAACCCACCCTGGCCCGGCAGGTGTTGCAGGAAGGCGCGACGCGCTATCCCGGCGACCTGGACATCACCCTGCTGCTGGTGGAAACCTACCTCGAGGAAAACCGCACCGGCGACGCGCTGTACACCCTGCGCAGCTTCGTCAACGCCCATGGCGACGACGAGCAGGCCCGCCAGGAACTGGCCCTGCTGCTGGTGAAGACCCGCAATTTCGCCGAGGCGGACAAGCTGCTTTCCGGCATCTCCGAGCGCAACCGCACCCCGGTGCTGCGCTACTACCACGCCCGTGCCCTGGTGGGGCTGAACCGCCATTCCGAGGCGCTGGGGCAACTGCGCAAGGCCGTCAAGGCCGCGCCGGACTTCCTGGAAGCCTGGGCGGAACTGGCCTTCATCTACGAACTGCGCAAGGATTACGTGGAGGCGGAGCGCACCTACGAGCAGATCATCACCCTGGACGAAAGCAACCAGGACGTGTGGCTGCGGCTCATCGCCATCAGCCTGAAGCTGAACAACCCGGCCAAGGCCTACGAACTGGCCCGGCAGGGGCCGGAAACCTTCGGCTTCCTGCTCACGGCGGCCACCCTGTTCCTTGAGGAGAAGTTCTACGAACAGGCCGACGCCCTGCTCACCGTGGTCAAGGACACCCCCGGCGCACCCGAGGAGGTCTACTTCTACCTGGCCGTGCTGTCCTTCGAGGGCAAGCGCGACCCGGCCGGAGCCATCCGCTGGCTTTCCGAGATCACCCCGTCCAACAAGTACCACGACCGGGCCCTGCGCCTGAAAAGCCAGTTGCTGTACGAAACCGGCGACCTCACCGGGGCGCTGGCCACGCTGAAGGAAGGACAGAATATCTACCCCGGCCAGAAGGAATTCTGGCAGATGGAAGCCCAGCTGTACCTGAACAGCGACAAGCCGGAAGAAGCCCTGGCCGTCATGGAAGAGGCGCGCAGGTTCTGGCCCGGCGACGCAGAAATCTCCTTCATGCGCGGCATCATCCTGGACGAGCGGGGCATGAAGGACGAGGCGTTCACGGTGATGGAACAGGTCATCGCCGAGCATCCGCGCCACGCCCAGGCCCTGAACTACGTGGGCTACACCCTGGCCGAGCAGGGCCGCGACCTGGACCGGGCGCTGGAACTCATCCAGCGCGCCCTTGAAGAATCGCCCGACAGTACCTACATCGTGGATTCGCTGGCCTGGGCGCACTACCGCCGGGGCGAACTGAACGAGGCGTGGCAGGCCATCGGCCGCGCCGTGGAACTGGGCGCCAGCGACCCCACCATCTGGGAACACTACGGCGACATCGCCGCCGCCCTCGGCAAGAAGGCGGAAGCGCGCAAGGGCTACCGCAAGGCCCTGGAAATGTCGCCCGCCAACGCGGCGGACATCACCGCCAAGCTCAAGAAGCTGTAATGCATTCATCCTTCCGGTTTTCTCCCGCATCCAACGCGAACAACGCGATCGGGGCGCACGGCAATGCCGTGCGCCGTCGCATACTGCCCCTGCTGGCCCTGGCCGCGCTGTTTCTGGCCGCCCTTGCGCAGGGCTGCGCCCCGCGCGTGGCCCCCGGCGTGCCCGCCCCGGCGGGCCAGGCCGACGCCGCATGGCACGCCTATCGCAGTTGGGCGCAGTCCAACGACGCCGATGCCGGTCCCTTCCGGCTCAACGCCAGCCTGCGCTACAAGACCGGCGAAAACGACGGCAACCGCGTGGTGGCCCTGCTGTGGTCCAACGGCGAGGTGCCGCTGCGGCTGGACATCATGGCCGGCATCGGGGCCACCGTGGCCCGCATCCGCGAGGACGACACCACATTCCTCGCCTACGCCCCCAACGAGCACCGCGCCTACTACCACAGCGGCGACCTGAACCGCGGGGGGCGCGCCCTGCTCTCGTTCGGCGTGCCGGTGCCCTTTTCCGTGCCGGACCTGGCCAACCTGCTCAACGGCCGGTTCGCCCAAGTGTTCGACGACGACCGCGCCGACGCAAGGCTTGTGGCCGACGGGGGAATCGCCTACACTCTGCCGCGCGGCAGGGTTCGCGGAATGCTTGAACTTTCTCCCGAAGGGCTGCCCCGCCGCTGGACCGATACGGCTCCCGGCGAGAAGCAGGCGGGGTGGGACATGCGCATCGACTACGACGAGGCCGTGCCTCCCCTGCCCCGCAAGATCACCATCACCCATGCCAAGGGGTATTCCGCCATCCTGCTCGTGAAGGAGCGGGAACGGCCGCAGCCCTTCACCGGCGAACAGCTGGGGCTCGAACTGCCCGAAGGCACCGAGGTGTTGCCGCTACGCGAGGGCACGCGGCGCTAGGGGCTGTCTCCAAATCGTCCTTTTTCCCGTTGGCTGCGTCAAACTTCACCTGCCATATCGGTCAAATACGATAAGAGTATACTCCCTCATGGCAGTCTCGTTTTCCTTGCCAACGGATAAAAATTCCTGATTTGGAAACAGCCCCTAACATCCAGTCAACACTGCACGTCACGCAGGCATCACAACGCGACGGAGACGTTCATGACCGCGCCCGATACCCAGACCTCCTTCTCCCTTTCCGCCGTGCTGTCCAACCTCAAGGTCGGGCTGTGCGTGCTGCGCGGCGAACTGGGCCGTGTGGCCTCGGGCGTGCTGCGCTGCATGGAGGCGCGCCAGTTGCGCCGCCGCATGGATGACGAGCACGCCGCCCTCGGCCGCCGCGTGGCGGAACTGCTGGAGGCGGACGGCCCGGCTTCCGGCGGCCTGACTGATGACGCCCGCATATGCGGACTGAGTGATGACGTTCGCGTCCGCGAACTGGCCGGGCGCGCCGCCTTCCTGCGCGACGAACTGGCCCGCCACGCCGCCGGGGCCGAGGCCGACCGCGAACGCCACCTGGCCCGCATGGCCCGATGCTGCGGCCCGAATTGCACGGGCGGCAAGGACTGACCGGGCAGGCTCCCCACTTCTCCGCCCGGAACTCGCCGCCGTCTTGACAAGCGAGCCCCGGAACATCACAGTCCCTGCGCCAGCCGGCCTCGCGCCGTCTTTTCCGGACGCACGGACGGCACCCCGTTTCCACGGCACGCACCGCGCCCCACCATGGGCGCACACCCCCGTATTTCCGCCAGCATGCAGCGAGGGAATCCCATGTCCGCACCCATCATCATCGGCTCCGACCACGCCGGTCTCGCCCTGAAGCAGGTCATCGTGGCCCACCTCAAGGCCACCGGCCGCCAGGTGGAAGACCTTGGCCCCCAGACCGCCGAAAGCTGCGACTACCCACTCTACGCCGCCAGGGTGACCGAACGGGTGCTGGCCAGCGGCGGGTTCGGCATCCTGGTCTGCGGCACCGGCATCGGCATGTCCATGGCCGCCAACCGCGTTCCCGGCATCCGCGCCGCCCTGTGCACCTGCGAATTCCACGCCCGCGCCACCCGCCAGCACAACGACGCCAACGTGCTGTGTCTGGGCGAGAGGGTGACCGGCCCCGGCGTGGCCATGGGCCTCGTGGACGTGTTCCTGGACACGGCCTTCGAAGGCGGCCGCCACCAGCGCCGCATCGACCAGTTCGACGGACCTGTCTGCACCGGCGGCTGCTAGACGGAGCGTCGGCCTTGCAAGCCGAACGCCTGCGGCACGTTCCTTCATGCGCCCCGCCCACCACGCCGGGCGCGCTCCGCATCCGCACGCACCACACCGCATTCCCACGGGAGCATCAATGCAACTGTACAATACCCTGACCCGCAAAAAGGAACATTTCGAGCCCGCCGTGCCCGGCAAGGTCAACATGTACGTCTGCGGCATCACCGCGTACGACCTGTGCCACATCGGCCATGCCCGCTCCGCCGTGGTGTTCGACGTGCTGGTGCGCTACCTGCGCCATACCGGCCTAGACGTCACCTTCGCGCGCAACTTCACCGACGTGGACGACAAGATCATCACCCGCGCCAACCAGGAAGGTCTTTCCAGTCAGGAAGTGGCGGAAAAGTACATCGCCACCTTCTACGAGGACATGGACCGCCTGAACGTGCTGCGGGCGGACCTGGAACCCCGCGCCACCACCCATATCGAAGAGATGATCGCCCTGTGCGTGCGGCTCATCGAGCAGGGCAAGGCCTACGCCACCCCCTCGGGCGACGTGTACTTCCGGGTGCGCGCCTTTCCCGGCTACGGCAAGCTCTCCGGCCGCGACGTGGACGACCTGCGCTCCGGCGCGCGCGTGGCCCCCGGCGAGGAAAAGGAAGACCCGCTGGACTTCGCCCTGTGGAAGGCGGCCAAGCCCGGCGAACCCTACTGGGAAAGCCCGTGGGGGCACGGCCGCCCCGGCTGGCACATCGAGTGCTCGGCCATGAGCGAAAAGCACCTGCCCCTGCCCCTGGACATCCACGGCGGCGGGCAGGACCTGGTCTTTCCCCACCACGAGAACGAAATCGCCCAGACCGAGGCGGCCCTCGGCAAGGACTTCGTGCGCTACTGGGTGCACAACGGCTTCGTGCAGGTGAACGCCGAAAAGATGTCCAAGTCGCTGGGCAACTTCCGCACCATCCGCGACATCCTGGAAAACTACCTGCCGGAAACCCTGCGCTACTTCCTGCTGACAAAGCACTACCGCAGCCCCATCGACTTCACCTTCGAGTCCATGGACGAGGCGGAAAAGAACCTCAAGCGCATCTACGAGGCGCTTGGCCTGCTGCACGCGGAACTCGAGCGCGAAAAGTGGACCCCCGGCCCCCTGCCCAGGGACGTGACCGAGGAATTCGAAGGGCTGCGCCAGGCCTTCACCGACGCCATGGAAGACGACATGAACACCGCGGCCGCCTTGGGCCACGTGTTCACCATGGTCCGTCTGGCCAACCGCATCCTGGACAACAAGGGCCAGCGCAAGACCGAGGGCGCACGCGCCTTCTTCCGCGCCGTGCTGGACGAGGCCGCCGTGTGGTCCGCCGTGCTGGGCGTGTTCAGCCGCGAGCCCGCCGGATTCCTGGCGGAACTGCGCGCCTGCCGCGTGGCCCGCAAGGGCATCGACCCGGTCAGGGTGGACGGACTGTTGCAGGCCCGCATCGCCGCCCGCGCCGACAAGGACTTCGCCCGCGCCGACGCCATCCGCGACGAGATCGCCGCCCTCGGCATAGAGGTGCGCGACACGCCTTCCGGCGCGGTGTGGGACGTGCTATGATCCGCGCATGACCACCCGCTTCCGCCACTCTTCCGCGCCCCGCACCGGCTGGCTTCGCGCCCGCCTGCGGGGCGCGTTTGCCCTGTGCCTGTGCGCGCTCGTGCTGTTGGGCCAGGCCCTGCCCGCCTTCGCCCCGCCCGCCGGGGCCTTCCTGGGCTCATCAAGGCCCGCCTGCCGCTGGTGGAAGACCCGGAGGTGAAGGAGTACGTGCGGTCCATCGTGGAACGGCTGAAGGCGGTGGTGCCGCCGCAGCCCTTCGACTTCGAGACCAACGTGCTGCTGCACAACGCGGTCAACGCCTTCGCCAGCCCCGGCGGGTACATCTTCGTGCACACCGGGCTGCTGATGGCCATGGAGCACGAAAGCGAGGTGGCGGGCGTGCTGGCCCACGAAATGGCCCACGTCACCCAGCGCCACATCGCCAACCGCATCGAGAAGTCGCAGCGGGTCACCCTGCTCAGCCTGGCCGGGGCGCTGGCCGGGGCCTTTATGGGCGGCGGGGGCAGCGGCAAGGGCGCGGCCATGGCCGGGTCCATGGCGGCCGGGCAGGCGGCCATGCTCAACTACAGCCGCATCGATGAATCCGAGGCCGACCAGGTGGGCATGCAGTATCTTGTGGCGGCGGGCTTCCGGCCCGACGGCATGGCCGGGGCCTTCGAAAAGCTGCGCCGCCAGAGCTGGATGACCGGCACCGACGTGCCCACCTATCTCAGCACCCACCCCAACCTTACCGACCGCATCAGCGAGGTGCGCCTGCGCGTGGAACAGCAGCCCGCCAGCGTGCGCAACCGGCAGGACGACGACGAACGCTTCCGCCGGGTGCAGTTGCTGGTGCGCGCCCGCTACGCGGACGCCACCATCGCCCTGCGCACCTTCGAGCAGGCCAAACCCGACGACTGCATGTCGCAACTGGGGCGGGCCATCCTGTATTCGCGCCTGAACCGGGTGGGCGAGGCCACGGCGGCCTTCGACCGGGCGCTGGCCTGCAACCCCAGGGACCAGTTGGTCTGGCGCGAGGCAGGGCGGTTCCACTACACCAAGGGCGACCGCCACCGCGCCGCGCAGATGCTGCAACGCGCCGTGCTGATGAACTCGCGCGACTACATGGCCCTGTTCTTCTACGCGCGCCTGCTGTTCGACGCGGGCCAGCGCAACGAGGCGTACACCTACTACAAGGAAGTGCTGCGCCACCTGCCCGAGGATTCCGAGGTGCACGACTACTACGGCCGCGCCCTGGGCATGGACGGGCAGGTGTTCAAGGGCTACCTGCATCTGGCCTACAGCGCGCTGTACGCCAACGAGAAGGACAAGGTGGAGCAGTTGCGCGACAAGGCGCGGGCGGTCATCCGCACGCCCGAGGACCAGGCGGACCTGGAGCGCTTCGACTCCAGGTACCAGGAACGCAAGGCGTTCTGGTAGCGGGCTCCGGAGCCCGCGGCCTCGCTCCGGCGCGGCCATGATCACACCGGCATCACCACGCCGAAGGAACCGACATATGGAATTGAAGGGTACCACCATCCTTGCCGTGCGCGACGCGGGCGGCGTGGCCATGGCCGGCGACGGCCAGGTGACCATGGGCCAGAGCGTGGTCATGAAGCACAGCGACCGGGTGCTGGCGGGCTTCGCCGGGGCCACGGCCGACGCCTTCACCCTGTTCGAGCGCTTCGAGGCCAAGCTGGAGGAATTCGGCGGCAACCTCACCCGCGCCGCCGTGGAACTGGCCAAGGACTGGCGCAAGGACAAGTACCTGCGCAGGCTGGAGGCCATGCTGCTGGTGGCCGACGCGGAAACCATCCTCATCCTCACCGGCACCGGCGACGTCATCGAGCCGGACGACGGCATCGCCGCCATCGGCAGCGGCGGCCCCTATGCCCTGTCCGCCGCCCGCGCCCTGTCCCGGCACACCGCGCTGGACGCGGAAGCCGTGGTCCGCGAGGCCATGGGCATCGCCGGGGAATTGTGCGTGTTCACCAACGGCCACCTGACCGTGGAAACGCTGCGGCGCGACGCGGGCGCCCCGGCATGACGGCGCGCGCCGTCACCCTGCGCGCGGGATGCAAGGTCAACCTGTACCTGCGCATCACCGGCGTGCGGCCCGACGGCTA